>CAZKHZ010000072.1:0-9464 GCA_964552715.1 uncultured Chitinophagaceae bacterium
CGGTGGTGGCGGTGGTGGCGCCTTGTCATCCAATGGCGGTGGTTCAGCCAAGGTTACTACTGTTTCTACGAATTCTTCCTCCTTATTTCCTCCGCCCAAAAAAGACCAGTCAATTTGACTTCCCACTATGAATCCTCCAAACAATATCAACGCTAAAAGTAAACCCAATCCTGAGTTCTTCGGTTGAATTTTGCGAAGTTCATAGGCACCATAGTCTTTGTTTCTATTGTCAAAAACTATGTCGTCAAAACTCCAGTTTAAATAATTTTTTGCTTCCATACTGTTGCGTTTGCTTTTACAGATGCTTGCTTGTTTAGTTTTCCATAATTATTCTCTGGCAAAAGTTGCCACTACACCTCCGTTGTCTATTGCTTCAATTTCAATAGGGTCAGGCTCCTGTATAGCATAAATTTTAGTTCCGGTGATGTCCATTTCATCTAAAATGTTTACCATATTATCATAACGTGCCTTTTTTAGCATCTTAATCAATATAATAAAATCACGCGGCTGCCCTGGACGTGTTTTATGCGTAGCAGGATAAACACAATCTATACTTTTTGCTACTTCTTTTTGCTTGCGCAAAATCTCTTTTCTGATACCACCATCACCTGCAAAAGTAGTCTTATTCAATCCGGCTACTTGCAATCCTTCATAATACCAAACTTGGTCAAGTGTATCCAAAAGAATATGCATAACCTGACAATCTGCTACATCAGTCTGCTCATCCGGCTTTTCTACCTTTTTAGGCATATTCAACTCCATAGCCTGTGGCTTGTTCAGCGTTGTGGTGAGCATAAAAAACGATATAAGCAAAAAAGCTAAGTCAACCATTGGAGTCAAATCTACGCGAGTTGACATCTTTTTGCTGCGCTTTTTGCCTTTGTGTTTACCATGTCCTCCACCGTCACCGGTTTCCATTTGCGCCATTACTTAGCTCTCCTATATTTTAGTAAACAATTACTCCTCAGCCTTCGGTTCCGAAGGTCCCGACAGAGACGTTATTAAATTAAAACGATACACATCTTTTTCTTTCAAAATAGCAATTACTCTTTGTACTGCTTGAATATTCGTGAACTTATCACCTTTAATAGCAATCCTCATTTTAGGGTTTGCATAGCGTGCAGACATCACCCAATCTCCCAATTGATTGTGTAAAGAATCCATTGGAATACCCGGCAAATTCTTCTTATAGTTATTATAATCATTGCCGCTCAAACTCAATACTCTTGGCAAATCCTCAATTGGTGTACCCAACATATCAATCAAAGCGAACTGCTTTTTTTGCTCTTCTGTTAGGTTTTTGATGTTAGGATACTTATCTCCATACTTCTCAACCATGTTGGTAATTGCGTCATATCTTGTAGCACCCATGTTAGTGCTTAAATAGGCACTACCCTCTTTATCTACAGATATATAAATGGCATCTTCCACTTTTATCATCGAACGAGAAGATGGCATGTCTATGACAACCGACTGGTCGGGACGAAACTTTGCAGTTAATATAAAGAAAGTAAGCAGCAGAAACGATACATCGCACATGGCGGTCATATCCACAATCGTACTCTTGCGAGGAATTTTAACCTTTGGCATTTCTTAATGCTTTATGGTAAGAAAAATTATTTACCGTGTTTGCTTGATGCAAACGATTGTGCAATCGAAAATCCGATTTCATCAATGCCATAAGTCAATTTATCTATCATGCCTGTAAACACGTTGTAGAAGATAATTGCAAAAGCTGATGTACCGATACCGATAGCTGTGTTAATCAAAGCCTCAGAGATACCTGATGCTAAAGCACCTGGGTCAGGAGTTCCTGATGTTGCCAAAGCTGCGAATGCTTTAATCATACCGATTACCGTTCCCAAAAGTGCAACAAGGGTTGCAACTGATGCGATGGTAGCAAGAATTGGAAGATTCTCTTCTAATGAAGGTAATTCTAAAGCTGTTGCTTCTTCAATCTCTTTGCTGATGGCAAGAATTTTCTTCTCTTCTTCTAAACCAGAAGTTTTTTCCATCTCTTCATATTTTATCAAACCAGCTAACACAACGTTTGCAACAGAACCTTTTTGTTTGTTACATTCAGCAATAGCTGCGCTGATATTATTAGAAGAAAGGTTTGATTTGATTTTTTGCAAGAAAGATTCTAAAGAACCTGTTCCGTTTGCTTTGCGAATGGTAACAAAACGTTCAACCGCAAAAGTTAAAACCATTATTGCCATTGTCATCAAGAAGGGTACTATAAAACCACCTTTATATATAATACCAAAATAGTCACCAGGTTTCGGCTCGTGTCTTGTTTCATCAATAAAGTGTTTAACGTCTCCAAACACCAAATGGAAAATAAGGTGTGAAACAATTAAAGCAACTACAATTACTACAGTTACCATTGGGAATTTACCAGATTTTTTTGATGCTGTTGCAGCCTGTGCCATGACAGTTTGTTTTTAGTTTAAAAAATGAATTTTTCTAATTAGGAGCGCCAAAACTATTTGTTTTTATGACACATCCAAACCGTTGCATAATTTTTATACACACTAACAACGTTTAAACAAAACAGAATAATATGCGCTTCTTAAAATTATGACAAAACTGTGACAATTGATTTGTAATAACTTGCGCTTGACAAACAGCGGATTACATGTAAAACCTGTTTTAACTTCGTCTGTTTCCAATTTAATTATTCAAGCTATTTTCTTTTCAACATGCAATGATGGAACAGTAAAAAAATAACAATTCATTAATTCTAACATTTACACACACTATTATCATATCATTCCATTTTTCCAACATTCCATATCTTCAACATTCCATTTTTCCACTATTCCACCATTCCACTATTCCAGCATTCCACCAATCTATTCTTCCATTCTTCCAACATTCCATATCTTCAACATTCCATCTTTCCACCATTCCATTCTTCCATTCTTCCACCATTCCACTATTCCACTATTCCAGCATTCCACCATTCCATTCTTCCTGCATTCCATTCTTCCATTCTTCCATTCTTCCACCATTCCACTATTCCACCATTCCATTCCTCCATTCCAATCTTTGCAAATCATTTTTTCTATAAAAAAATTACTTTCGCCAGCCTCATGCAAAACCTGTTTATTACCGAGCTTAAAACTTTACTTGCAACACCCAAAAAATGTGTGATAGTTACCCACCGCCAACCCGATGGCGATGCAATGGGGTCTTCATTAGCATGGCAGCGTTTTTTAAAAGAACTTAAACATGATGTTGTATTTATTTCACCTACCGAAATAACTCAAAACTTAGATTGGCTGCCTGATTACAAAACCTCAATTTCTTTTGAAAACGAAAAGTTAAAACCTCAAGCAAAAGATTTGATTCAAAATGCGGAAGTTATTTTCTGTTTAGATTTTAATGCCCTTTCGCGTTTAGAAGATTTAGGCGAAATTATTGCTGGAACAACAGCAACCAAGGTTATGATTGATCACCACATTCAACCCGAAAATTTTGCGCAATTTGTTTTCAGTGATACTAGTTATGCTGCCACTTGCGAAATGATTCATGATGTGATTGAGCAATTGGGCGAATTAGATAAAATAGATAAAGACACCGCCAATTTACTTTATGCTGGGTTGTGTACCGACACAGGTTTCTTTCAATTTAATAATGCAACGCCAAATGTTATGCGCGTTGCCGGAAGCCTTATTGCCAAAGGTGCCGAGCCGGCATTTATCAGCGAAATGGTGAACAATATTTTTAGCGAAAAAAGGCTTCGATTTTTCGGTTTTTGTTTAGATAGAAAACTACAATTTGCAAAAGGGGGAAAAGTAGCTTACATGATTTTAAGCAGCAAAGAAATCAAACGCTTTTGGTTGCAGAATGGTGATAGTGAAGGGCTGGTAAATTATCCTTTCAAAATAAGAGGTGTAGAAATGAGTGTTTACTTTAGCGAGGAAGGCGAGAAAATTAAAATCTCTTTTCGCAGCCGAGGCAGTAAGTTAGATATGAGCACTTTTTCGAGAAAAAACTTTGAAGGTGGTGGACATTTTAATGCTTCTGGGGGCAAAAGTTTTCTTTCGCTTGAAGAAACAGAGCAAAAATTTCTGAAAGCATTAGACGATTTAGAATTTTGAATTAATGTTGCCCTCGAAAAGTTGAGCAGACTAAACCATTCATTTTCTAGTCAATCTGAGCTAATCGTTATTTAATTTTTAAAACAAACATTCATTAACAATGAAAAACATCAACAAAAACATGATTGCCATGTTGCTCTTTACGGGATTGTTTACATCCTGCAATGCCAACAGCAACAAACCTGAACCAACCTCATTAAACGAAGCATTAAATCAAACAACAGAAACAACAACACCAATGGTACAAGAAAGTACAAACTGGAAAGAAACACCGGGTCTTTACGCCCAAATTGCAACAGACAAAGGCAACATTGTGTTGCGTCTTGAATTTCAAAAAGTTCCTATGACTGTAGGTAACTTTGTTGCTCTTGCAGAAGGTAAAATGAAAAACGATAAAAAGGATGCCGGAGTTCCATACTACGATGGTTTGAATTTTCACCGTGTGATTCCGCAATTTATGATTCAGGGCGGATGCCCATTGGGTAATGGCTCTGCGGGACCGGGTTACCAATTTGATGATGAAATTGACCCAACCTTGCGTCACGATGGTCCAGGTGTTTTATCTATGGCAAACGCTGGTCCGGGTACCAACGGTTCTCAGTTCTTCGTAACGCATAAAGAAACTCCTTGGTTAGATGGTAAGCATACTGTTTTTGGTAAAATTGTTGAAGGCATGGATGTGGTAAACGCAGTTGCCGGTGGCGATAAAATGAATAAAGTAACCATCATTCGCGTAGGCACAGATGCACAAAATTTCGATGGTGTAAAAGCATTTAACGGCAAAGCGGAAGCGGCTTTGAAAGCAAAAGAAGACGCCACTAAAAATTCACGCGCATCATTTGAAAAATTGGTAAAAGAGAAATTTCCAAAAGCTAAGAAAACTGCATCTGGCTTGTATTACATCATAGAAAAAGAAGGTACAGGTGCGCAAGCAACTGCCGGCAAAAACGTAAGTGTGCACTACACTGGCACATTGGCTGATGGCACAAAATTCGATTCTTCTTACGACCGTGGTCAACCACTTCCTTTCGTTTTAGGTCAAGGTCAAGTCATCAAAGGATGGGATGAAGGCATCGCACTTTTAAAAGTGGGTGGCAAAGCAAAATTGATTATTCCTTCTGATTTAGGATACGGTGATAAAGGTGCTGGTGGTGTTATTCCGCCAAATGCAACTTTGATTTTTGATACCGAATTGGTAGATGTTAAATAGATTGCTATTTCTATAAAAAATTAAAAACGCCATCGCGAAAGTGATGGCGTTTTTAGTTTATCAAAACTTCAATTGAATATTATTGTTGAACAATCAGTTAAACATCAGTCAAATGCCAGATAAAAACTTGAGCGACCTACCCAAAAGATTTGATATTGCATCATTAAGCAGTTGGAGTAAAACCGAGGAACATCCTTTTGTAATTGCGGGTCCATGCAGTGCCGAAACTGAAGAACAGGTTTTTAAAACCGTTCGCGCCATAACTTCAAAGACAAATAAAGTAAATATGCTGCGTGCTGGAATTTGGAAGCCGCGCACACGCCCAAATACATTTGAAGGTGTAGGTCCTGTTGGTTTGCCGTGGGTGATAAATGCTGGTAAAGAAGCGGGCTTACCAGTATGTGTGGAAGTGGCAAATCCATTGCATGTTGAGTTGTGTTTAAAGATGGGTATTGATGTGTTGTGGATTGGTGCGCGCACCACGGTTTCACCATTTATCATTCAAGAAATTGCCGAGAGTTTAAAAGGCGTTGACATTCCTGTGATGATAAAAAATCCTGTAAACCCAGATTTGGATTTGTGGCTAGGCGCGGTTGAAAGATTCAACAATGTTGGCATAAAAAAAATGGCAGTAATTCATCGCGGTTTTTCGGCTTATGAAAAAACAATTTATCGCAATCCTCCAATGTGGGAAATTCCCATTGAGTTGCGCAGGCGACATCCCGAAATTCCTATCATTGTTGACCCTTCGCACATGGGCGGCAGCCGCGATTTAATTCAGCCGCTTTCGCAGCAGGCTATGGATATGGGTTTTGATGGCTTGATGATTGAGTCTCACATTCAACCCGATAATGCGTGGAGCGATGCTAAACAACAACTAACGCCCGAGGTGCTCGGTAAAATACTTGAAGACTTAGTTGTTCGTCAGGCTAATGTGCCGCAAGATGAATTCAAATCTCTGCATGAATTGCGTGCCCGTATTGACCGCATTGATAATTACATTGTGGAATTGATGGGTGAGCGAATGGGCATCAGCGAAGAAATTGGCAAGTTCAAAAAAGAACACGGCTTGGCTATTCACCAAGCAGCGCGATGGAGTAGCATTGTGCAAGGTGCTTTATCAAATGGCAGAAACATCAAGTTGAGTGATGCTTTTATATTGAAGGTTTTTCAACAAATACACAACGAAAGTATCCGGCATCAAAGTTTAAAGATGGAGGAGTAACTCGGTCTGACCTTGGTCGGACTTAATTATAATGGTGAGCTTACTTTGTGCCTGTGAAGTAGTAAGGCTTCACATCACTCGGATTGGTTTTGCTTACAGCACTACCCGATATAGTGAGTGTGTTGCCACTCAAATTTCCAGAGCCGGTAAAGCGATAAGTATCAGGAAAATTTGCAATCAAACCATCTTCATTAATAGTAACATTTGTGTTGCCTGAAATTTTTGCACTGCCAATAGTAGCATAGGTTATAAAATTGCCAACAATGGGAGTTTGAAGTTGAATGCGTATGGAAGAATTATCTACTTTTTCTACAATTACTCTTTGAATTGCTTGCCCTGCTTGTCCGTTGTACGTTCCAGCCCAATCGTCTGCGGTTTTCTTACCGCATGAAGAAATAGTAATAATAAATGCCAACGCTAAAAGTGAAAAGTATTTCATATTAAATGATTTTTATTTTCGGCTAAAATATAAATTGAACCTTTAATCGCAACTAAATATTAGCATGGCAACATTTAGATCAATACTTCAAAAGTTTGGTAATTATGGAGAAAAAACCGGTTGGACTTACATTGAAATCCCTGCTGACATTGCTGCTGCTTTAAAACCTGGCAACAAACAAATCTTTAGAGTAAAAGGAAAATTAGATGCACATTCAATAAATGTAGTTGCCGTATTTCCGTTAGGAAATGGAAATTTTATCCTTCCAGTAAATGCAACCATGCGCAGTGCAACAAAAAAGAATGAAGGCGCGATGATTGAAGTAGAATTGGAAGAAGACAAAACCACTCCTACCATATCTTCCGATTTATTGGAATGCTTAGAAGACGATGCGAAAGCGAGAACTTTTTTCTATTCGCTTTCGCCCTCACACCGCAGTTACTTCTCAAAATGGATTGAAAGTGCAAAAACTATTGAAACTAAGGCTAAGCGTATTGCACAATCTATAAATGCACTTTCAGCAAATAAGGATTATCCAAACATGATTCGAGAACTCAAAAAACTGAAAGATTAGTAAGCACTTAACTATACTTTAATTGGCACTTCAATGATTAACAAAGAAGTTTTAAATTTTGCTTCCACTACAATCTCTACGGTATTTTGAAAGCCTAAAGCAAAGCATTTATTTAGTTCAATTTCCCAAATTGAAACATTACCGTCAATTACAAAAGCGTAACGCCATTTAAGTTGATACTACACTTTATAACTTGCTTCAATTTCTGCAAGCGAAAGCCACGCATACTGATTTATCCAAATTGTAGCACCACTTTTTTCGGGCTACACAACAGTTTAAATTTTGTTCATGCGCTCATCACTAAAAAAAATCTTTTAAAAAATACCAACACGATTTGCCTTGTTTTATAATAGCCAAAGCGCAACAATGAAATATTGCAAAAATTATTTCCATTGCGTGTAACCTTTTGACAAAGGCTACCGTAATAGAATACATAACAAGTAAATCAAGAACCATGAAAAACGTATTAACAACCTTAGCAGCAATTACAACCTTCTCAGTTTGTGCTTTCGCTTCTAACCCTGGGGCTAAACATGCCTTCAAGGATGCCAACGCAGATGTGGCTTTGGAAGTTGAGCGTAATAAAGGCGAAGTTGCCATGCATATTCTTGCACAAGATATGGCTCAGTATGACCACATCGTGATTGAGCGCAGCGGAAACGGAGGCGAGTTCTTCAGCCAAGTAAAATATGTACAAACAGAAGGTGCGGACATAGAAGACGGCAATTATGTTTTACGTGCAGATAAATATCCTTTGCCAAACAATACAGTGAGCTACTACCGTATCAAAACAGTTGGTAAAGACGGTACAACAAGAACTTTTCCAAGTGTAGAAGTGGTTGCAAGCAACTAAAACAAGACGGCTAACCAAGCCAAAACCATTATTTAGTCACCAAACAAAGTGTCCATAGTCAGGAAAGGGTCGCCAAATGCGACCCTTTTTTTTGTTTGTGAAAGTCTATTATTCATAAACTTTTGAAGTTTTTAAGACATTTGAAGTTTAGTCTTTTCATATTTCCAAAAAAAGAAATGCCAAAGGGAGACTTCACGCATGTATTTCCAAAAATGCAGGTTCTTGCGGATACGCTATTTTTTAATAATAAAATTGTGGTTTCAGCAAAATGGGTAACAAAATCCCATCACTAAAATGACGAATTGCTTAATTTTATGCCAAAGGCTTGATTCTTTCTTTTTGGTTTAAGTAACACTAAACCAATTTGCCTAAAGCTTGATTAATAGATTTTAATCGTTGTCCTTTTGTGATTGGATAGCAGCGTGGCAAAAATTAATTGAACGGTAGTGTTGGGCACTTCAACCAAATCATGCTGCTTCACATTAAACTGCTTAATACTTCTTCCCAAAACATCATAGAATTCAAGCACCGAAGCTTCACTTTCTGTTTCTGTAATTTGAACATACTTTATTCCATTCATCAAAATTTGTTTCAATCCGATTTTGCTGAATGGAACTTCGTCAATAACTGAAGCAACTGAGGAATCGGTTACTTCAAAAACATCGGCACCTGCTTCAACCAAATGCCCAGATGAAGCATAATCGCTTGCATAAAACGAAACCTTCATGTTAGCAGTAGGTTGTATAAAGTCTTTGATTCTATGCTTGACGAACTTCCAGCGGCTTTGTTGATTGTCGTTAAACAAAACAAGCTCAACCATCTTGGTTTCAATACCGTTTGAAAGGCGTACCATAAAAGTATCATTTGGCGTGCCATTTCCACCTTCATTAAAAAACCAACGGTAGTAACTAATGTAAGGATTTACATTGTTACTTAAATCAAAAATAGGAGAGGAGATTTGAGTATTTCCTTCATCCACATCATCATCTCCGGCTTGCGATCCGTTGTTTCCGGTTACTAAACATTCTTGATTCAGGTCGGTAAGTACATCAGTGTC
>CAZKHZ010000072.1:9474-16071 GCA_964552715.1 uncultured Chitinophagaceae bacterium
GATTAGATTTTACACTTTGAAAAGTAGTGCCAACTGGTTTAGCACGCACCCATTTTCCTGCAACAGCATTGCCACTCAATTGCCATTTATTATCGAAAGTAAAATCATCATAATAGCCTTTTTCAAGAATGAGAATATGCTTGTTTGTATTTGGTAAAAATGGTAGCGAATCGCGTTTTGTGCGCCAGCCCCACTTGCCCGAATGAACCACATAATTGCCCTGAGCTAAATCGCAAGCTGTAAATTTGCCTGTCGCATCTGTCTCGTAAAAAAGCACTTGATTATTTCCTTGAAGCTGTAATTTTAATTGCGCAAAAGGAAGGGGTAAGCCATCTTCTGCATTGCGCACTTCTATTTCCACCTGCACGGTTGAAATTGGCTTTAATTCCACATTAAGTGTAGTGAGGATGCCATTCTTTAATTGAACATTACTTATAGTTTTTGAAGCATAGCCTACCCGCGAAAAACGAATGCTGTATGTTCCAGAATCTACTATGCCAGTTGCATAACTTCCAGTAATTTTTGAATTGTCTTTTGCGTTGGTGCTCAAAATTTCTACCAAAACATTATTAAGTACCACTCCACAAACAGAATCTTTCACTATACCCTCCAAATAACAAGCGCGCTTGTAAGTTGGTTTCAAAATATACAAGCCCTCTTCAATATCACTTGCAATAATATTGCCCGATGGAAGAAATGACCACACGCCCCAAGCGCCATGAAAGCCACCTCCCTGATTGCCACTCCAGCTTGGTGAAGTATCGAAGTTGCCAACTTCCACCAAATTATTTTTGCGCGAAACATCATGGATGGTAACACCTTCGGTGTAGTAGGATGAAATACAATAATTATTCATCCAGTAAGTATTATGAATGATGGCATTGCTTCCTGCCTTGTGTTGAATGCGGTCTGTTTCTGTTACGTTGCTTAAATCGCTTACATCATAACACGCCAAGACAGAGTTTTCTCTTTCATCAGTTGTAAAAAGATATTTACCCGAACTATCTAACCAACAATTATGTGAAAAATCACTTGGTGTGTTCCAAGTGGCTAAAGTGTTTTGCGGTTGATTGGTGAAGTTCTTTTGCTGAACGTTTATCACTTTCATGTATCCATCATTGATATGAGCCGACCACATGGTATCGTTTCGCGCATAGCAATCGTGTACATAATTATTATCAAAATTGCCCATAACAGTCGGGTTCCACGGGTCGGGTTCAAGATTTAGGAATATGGTTCCACCATTACCAACGTTTGCTCCGTTGATGTATGCAATCCCTTTTTCGTCAATAAAAACTGTATGCGATTTGGTCATTCCCAAAGGCTGAATGGCTTTAACCTTAACGCTATCGGGCAGCTTTGATAAATCTACTATCTGCAATCCGCCACCGCCTTCGGTAGTTACATAGGCGAACTTTTTGTAGTGACGAACTTCGCGCCAAAATGAGTTTACTCCACTAATAAATTGAACTTCTGTGGGCGTTGATGGATTGGTAATATTTACAATAGATAGACCATCCTCTGTGCCCACCAATGCAAATTCTCTTCCCAATGAATCAGCATAGCCATCAAGGTTTGCAACAGATACATTGCCATAACTCAGCTTGCCAAGTTGTTGTAAGTTTTTGTTTTGAGAATAAGTGAATGTGTGAAGAAGGAGAAATGTGGCTACGAAGTTGATTTTCATGTTTGGTAAAAAATAAAAGCACCACAAAACTTGTGGTGCTTTCGATATGCTAAAGTATTAATATGATTGGATAAGACTATTTCTCTTTTTTAGGCAACGATTCGTTCATCCCATTTACAACATCATTGGTGATGTTAAAGGCTTCATCGTGATATAAAAGCGGACCGCCTTTTATGTGGCTGAAAATGAAGTTGTATTTTTTATCGGCATTGTAAACCGCCAGAAATGAATCTAACTTGTTCTGCAATTGCTTGTTGAAAGCCTCCTGATCTTCCATAAAAGACTTGCCCATTCTATCCCGCATTTCTTCCAGTTCAGCTTGCTTTTTATACATTCTTTCTTGTGCTGCCTCGCCTTCGCTTTGGGTCATCATGGCGGCACGTTGTTGCAATTCATATACTTCTTTTTGAAACGCTGCAACACGCTGTTGAAGGGTATTTTCTATGTTAGTTTGTTTCTTCTGCAACTCTGCTTTTTTCTCTTTAAAAAGAATGTAGTTTTCTTCTAAAGTGTCTAAATCTACAAAGGCAATTAAGCCACTTTCTTTAAGTTCAACTCCTGCTTTTGGAGCAATTGATTTGGCTGATTTTTTACCTCCGGGTTTTAATACCAAAAAGAACAAAACAATTACTGCAACTAACAAAATGCCATTCAAGGCATATAATACGGTATCCTTCATTTTTGATTTTTATGGCGGCTAAGATATGTGGATTTGTAAAAGTTTTCGATTAGTTATTCGGGGATTCAATATTTTAAACAAAAGGCAATTTCATTTGGGTTTTGAAAAAACAAAAAAGGCTGTTTCGATTCTGAAACAGCCTTTGAATAAATAGTTTAGTATTGATTATTTACCAACGGTAAATAGCCTGCTGTATGTACGTTTTTTGTTTACCGTAGCAGTCATTAAATAATTTCCTGCTGGTAAGCCTGCAAAGTCAAATTCCACATCCGATTCACCTTTCGGAACGTCATTGTAGGTTTTAGCTTTCAAAACTCTGCCCGGCATATCAATTATACGAACATCCACTTCGGCATTGGCATCTAATTCAAGACGAACTTTAGAATTACTGTTAACAGGATTCGGATAAATTACTAAACCCGTAATTCCACCTTCTTTTGTGTTGCTAAAATCTTTAACACTTGAAACAATACCAGGTGTTGTGTTACATCCTGCTGGAGTTAAAGCTGTAGTTCTCCACATTCCACGTCCATGTGTTCCTGCATATATTACACCACACTCTTCTTTGTAAAGAGGTTGCTGACGCAATCTGTAAACAGGCACGCGTGGCATTTTTAAACTAGGGTCGGCAACACTTGTTTGCTCGTGCCATGTAGTACCTTGGTCAAATGAAGCCCAAATGCCAAACTCAGTTGCAATAACGTAATTGCTGCTGTTATTTGCATCAATCACAACATCATAAACAGGGAAGTTAGGCAAATCTCCTTGAATTGGAGTCCAAGTAACACCACCATTAAATGTTTGATAAACGTGCGGTTGATTGGTACTTGAATAGCCAGCAACTACAGCTACAACGTGGTCAGGGTCGTTTTGGTTAACAGCGATACCATCAATAGAACGACCACTTGCTACAGTATAAGTAGTAACTTTAATCTTGGTTGGAGTAACTGCCTGAGAACCGATAGAATAAGTGTATTTAGCAGTATTTAAACTATCCACTTTAACCACTCTGCCCGAGCCAGTTCCTGCATAAAGGCGATTACCATCGCTTGTTGCAGAAAAACTTTCAGCATATCCAGTTACTGATGTAAGATTGAACCACTTTGGAGCATTAGTAAAATCCAAAATATCACTAGTCATCCAAATAGAATTAAGACAAGAAATAAAGAAACGAGCCTTCACATAATCATGATACTTAGTTCCTGTTACTTCACTCAACTTTTGACCAGGTTGAAGTTCTTGTCCAGCAGCCAAAGTAACTGATTGTAGTAAATAACCTGTAGCACTTTTTACATTTACTGTTGAGCCTGAACCGTAAAACTTATCAGCAGTAAAATCAACACTGTCTGGGCTGTCGAAAGCCTTAGTTGTTTCGTGCAGATAGAAAGGGGTTATAAACTTACAGCAGTTAGTTCCTCCACAAAATGAAGGTTGACCTGCATTACCCGGATCAATTTTAATATCAAATGGAGTGCCGTAAGTATTACGTTTACCATCATTTTGTGAGCGGCCAATAGCACCATAATATACACCTGCAAAGAAAGCTTTTGGATTTAAATGAGATATCTCAGAGTAGATACCGTCTCCTCCTCTTACATCTAAACCTGCCATTTTAGTGTTTCCTAAAAAGTTTACAAGTATAGTTCCGTTATCCTGTGTTCCTCCCATCACTTCGCCTGTACGTGCAGCAGCAACTGAATAGAATTGTGTTACGTTAAAGTTTTTATTGCGAATACGAAACTCAGGATATGGAAAACTACTTATAGCTTTAGTTGTTTTATACACACCACCATCACAGCCTATATACAAATCTTCAGGGTTGTAAGGGTTGAAGGCAAATGAGTGTTTATCTGGATGAATGTAGAAAGGGTTTGAGATTTCTCCACCTAAACCCACATCGGCAAGCTTAACACCTGTGCCACTTCCATAAGTATAAAAGTTAACACCTCCAATATAAACTTTGAATGCATCAGCAGGTGATACTGCAATAACATTATCAAACCAACCTTGGTTTTGATCTAAAAATGGGTCAAAGTTTACACTTTTAAGCGCAATAACTTTCCATGTATTACCCCTGTCTATAGTTTGATAAAGACCATGAGTAGCTCCAAAATTTGTACCAGACTCGGCTATTAACATATAAGCAACATCGGGATTAGAAGGAGCTGTTGCCAACTCTATTCTACCGCGCAATGAAGGAAAGCCAGGATTATTTGTATTGTTTAATACTTCCCAAGTTGCACCACCGTCTAGTGATCTAACTACTCTTCTTCCAGATTCTGGAGGAGAAGATGAACCTGTAACTGATGCAATAACAAAATTAGGGTCTGAAGACCATTTTACATCTCCACAAGTTTGTTTTGCAAGTGCTGGAGTTAAACCTGTAGGTTGAATCAACTGCCATGAATCTCCGCCATCTACCGTTTCATACAAACCTCCTTGGGTAGCAGCAATTAAATGTGCATTCGTCCATGATTGGCTGTTTATACTTGGGTCGGCAGCAATTCTGTTTACAACTGCAAAGTCTTGTGTTTTATTAAAAGTGCCTGGAATTGTAGCTAAGGTTGTTGATTGTAAACTTTCCCACTCAGTTTCACCTGGTTTTAAGCGATAAATACCGTTGCCCGCAGAACCGGAAGCAGTTGAGCTTCCTCCCGCAGAGATGCTTGAGGGACCAACTTGTGCGTGTCCTTCTCCTGTTCCTATATATATGGTTCCATCAGCGATTTGAGCAATACAAGAAACCGATAAAAATTCTGTAGAATTCGATTTTATTTTATATGAATATTTCCAGTTGGCGCCTCCATCAATGCTTTTCCACATACCACCAGCTACACCGCCAGCCCACACTGTGTTTCCTGTAGAATCAAGTCTATCAACTAACAAAGCGCGTGTTCTGCCTCCAATATTATCTGGACCCAATTCTTCCCATACTAAAGATTGATTTCTTGAAGCAGGATTGCTCAATGCAAGTTTAGCATCGGCTTTTTTCAAAGCATTCAAATAATATTCTAATTTGAATTCACCGTTTTCATCGGCAATTTTGCTTAGACGATGCTCCGCTGCACCTAAGGCTAAGCGGGATTTTTCTTGGTAGCCTTTTTCTTTTCCTCCTATTTCTAAAAGAAAATCATTCGTTTCGGAATGAAGGATTTGAAAAACGGTGGCACCGCATACAAGAAGCCCAGCAACTGGCAGAATGTAGAATGCTTTTTTCATCTTTAATATTGATTTAATTTAAAAATTTATTTACAATACAAACATACAGCATAACATGCTAAAATGTTCTAAGCGCGCAAAAATATGACAAAACTGTGACAATTCAGAAGGTGATCTACTACCAACGTTTACCAAATTGAAAGGAGATATAGGCAGAAAAACGATAAAAGCGGTTTTGCCTGTTAATAAGTGTAGGTAACTGTTTATAATAAAAATCTGCCATCACACCTGCTTCCAAGGCTTTTACATACTCATCACGTGTGCCCCAATCAAAGTTGACACCTGTTTTAATATGTAAGCCTGGCACAGGCTGTATTTGGTTTAAACCTTTGCTAAGTGACGATGCTTCGCTTATAGATTGTTTATCTAAGAACTTACTTTTATTGGCAGATGAATATCGCTCGGAGCGCACATCCACAAAACCCCCAGCCACACTATCTACAGGATACTTTAAATCTAAGTAATAGGGTTTAAGAAGTCCTAGTGAAATGCCCCCTAATATCATATACGAAAATCTTACGCCATTGCGCCTTGCTTTGTCTGCAAATGTTCTGCGCAATCCATAACCCAATCGGATGGTGTGCAATTGATTTTGCATGCCATAGAAATAATCTCTGCCAGAATCTTTACCCACAGGAATGGATTTTTCTTTCTTCAGTTTATAATCCATGAAGTATTGATATTCTAATTGAATGAAGCGGGTTTTGTATATGTTTTTTATCCAACCAAATTCAGTGAAAATACTGAAGCCATTGGTTTGTAACCTAATGCCGCCACTCATTTCTTTGTGATATACATATTCATCATTGGGATTGTAAATGCGCTCTTTTTTTTGCGCATGAAGCAACATGGACGATAGCAAGAAAACGAATAAAATGCTGCGCATTTGATTGATGAACTTTAAGGTTAAACTGTAAAAATCATTTTTGACTTTTAACTCAAATTTTCGTTACGATATTACAACTTTACACTTAATTAGTTCGCGATAAAAAGCAACAGATGGAATAATGGA
>CAZKHZ010000073.1:0-16007 GCA_964552715.1 uncultured Chitinophagaceae bacterium
TATTAGTTCTGCTGGAAAATTCATTGCAGTTTGTCTTGAGGAGTCCTCATTTGTTTTCACCGAGCCTGAAACAACCTATACATCTTGGCTTAGACAAAAAACTAGACATGCGCAGGCAAGCTACTACTACACATGGGGCCATAAAGTAAAATTGTTTGGCTATGCACTTGCGCAGTTTTGTTTGTATGCAGCGGGTATCGCATTGTTATTTCAAAACACTAATTCTATAATACTATCACTTGCTGTAATTACATCTTTCAGCCTGATGCAAATGTTTGTTTCCCGAAGTATTTACAACACACTTCGTCAGCAAGACTTATTATTGTGGATACCTTTATTGCAGCCACTCTATGTTTTCTCGATAAGCCTTATATTTTTGCTTTCACTCATTAAAAGAAGCGACACTTGGAATTAAATTCAAAATTTTCACCGCGGGCTAAAGAAGACTACGATTTGGTATCGCTTGCTCAACAAGGTGACCAAAAGGCATTTAGTAAGTTGATGGATCGCTACCGTGAAAGCATCTATTTTATGGTGTTGAAAATGGTGCATAACCGTGATGATGCCGAGGATTTGACCTTAGAGGCTTTTGGTAAAGCATTCAACAACTTAAAAAATTACAGTGCCGATTACGCCTTCAGCACTTGGCTTTTTAAAATAGCTACCAACAACTGTATTGACTTTATCCGTAAGAAAAGATTGCTCACTACTTCGTTGGATAGCTCAAGTGTGGCAAACGAAGATGGCGAAATACCTACAATTGCTGTGCCAGATTACAATCCTAACCCCGAGCAATCGGTAATAAAGGAACAACGCGCAGAACGCATTCGCCAAGTGATAGAGAAACTATCGCCTAAGTACAAACAACTGATAGAGCTGCGTTACTTTGATGAATTAAGCTATGAGGAAATTGCCGAGCAATTAGACTTACCGCTTGGTACTGTTAAGGCTCAACTTTTCCGTGCAAAGGAAATGCTGTATAACTTATTGAAGGATACGCAAGAGAAGTATTAGAGGGGGTTTGGGGTATATTATTAGGATTCGAGATTTCAATCAATCTTTTCAAACAGTATTTTACTTTATACTAAAGAGAATTTTCAATCTCTTTTCTACTTCATCAATTGCTTCTTTGGGTAAAGTGTCAAGTTGACGTGTAATAAATTCCTCTGGCACATTAACTAATCGGTGAAGCCGAATAACGGAATCCACTTTTAAACCTTTTTTTTCTTTCTTATCTATAATAATATCAGTTTCTGTTTTTTCTGAAGGAATGCGACTTGATATAAACGCAATTACTAGGTGATTATATTTCCCTATTTTATCTGTAAGGCAAACCGCAGGTCAAACTTTTGTTGTTGCAAAATCATCAAATGGAAAAGGAACAAGAACAATTGTATTTTTCATGACGCTAATGGTTTACCGTCTTTTACTGAATAAATATCTTCTTCCTCATCTTTTAAAAAATCAAAAGTGGGATTAGAAGTAAGTGAGTTTAACCAAACAGAATCCTCAATATCCGAATCCTCGCCCTAAAGAATTATGACTTTCACCTTTTGCTGCTTTTCTGTTTTTATAGGGTGGTCTAACTTCAAAACGCCCGACACTTCTAAAACGTCTGTGGTTTCAATCGCTTTCATAACTTTTAATTTTGTTTAAAGATAGTAGTTTTGTCCATCGGTTGCCCAGTGAAGGTTTTATTACAAACAATCAGAAGTTGTAAATCAACTAATTTCAATATTGAACACATTAGTAGCGTATTTTTTAAATCATTTAAAGAATGTGAGAATTACAAACCTTTTTCTCATTACGTTAGCTTTGCTATCTCCTTATCTAATCATCAAAGGAATTGGTGGCGGAGAATTCAACACTTACTTAGGAGCCGCAGAACAATTAAAACTTGGGAATAGTTGCTATAATGTATGGTTACATTACGGTAATCAAAACGGCACTTCACAATATGGTTATAGTCCACTCTTTGCATTCCTATTGATTCCATTTACTTACTTGCCTGTTTGGTTTGCACCACTGCTCTTTTTGATTGTAGATATGGCAATGTTGTTTGCTATCTTCAGATTATTGATGAAATGGTTGGGTGTAAATGATGCTTCAGTTAAATTCAAAGTAGTTTCGCTTACAACAGTCTTTTCGTTGCGTTTGATACTCCACAACTTTGAAATGGTTCAGCTAAATATTTTTCTCTTATGGTTGACCATGCAGGGCGTTCAATACATTTCTGCTGAAAAAAAGTATTGGCAAGGAGCCTTGTTACTTGCGTTTGGAATTAACTTCAAAATACTCCCTATAGTTTTCGTTCCTTATTTTCTATGTAAGAGCGAGTATAAAGCTGTTGCATTAATTTCTATCTTTTCAATCTTGCTTTTGCTACTTCCAGCACTTCTACTGGGTTATGATTTTAACGTACAATTACATAAGGAGTGGATTAATATCATAAACCCACTAAATGAGAAATATAACTCGGCACAGAATATTGAAAGCTATCGTTTGCATGGGCTATCAGCATTAATTGCTTCTTATTTTTCAAAAAATGATAATGGTACATTTCAGATTCTAATCAGTCCTTTAAGCAATGAGGTGGTTCGTGCAATAATCAATGTAACAAGATTGTTTTTGATTTTACTAAGCATCTTTTTTATCAGTAATAAACACAACAAGTCAACAAGCGCATCAAGATACTTCGCAATTGAAATTTCATACTTGCTGCTAATCACACCTTTAATTTTCCCTCAACAAAATAAATGGGCGTTTGTGTATTTAATACCTGCCTTTGCTGTAATTTTTCGTCATTTAATAATGAAAGGTTGGAAGGAAAAGTATGTTTCGATTTCACTGCTTGCTATCATATTTGCACTTACTACTTTAACTACAGATGGAATCATAGGAAAGTCATTGGGATATTACGCAGAGTGTTTAAAGTTACTTACAATAGGCACCTTACTCATAATTCCATTATTGATACTTGTGAAATCAAACAGCAAAAATCTTTCGCATGAATGAGTTACTGCCAAAACTTTGGGGTTGGATTCAACGCAACCCTAGGTTGTTTGTCATACTCGTTGCATTTCCTTATATGATTGTAAAATCTATTGGTGGCGGAATATTCAAATTGGTTCTTGCTGCTTCAATAGAAATTAGAGAAGGTAATAATTGCTTTCTTAAACAACTATCCTATAAAGGCGAAACAATAGATTGGGGTTATGGATATAGCCCATTTTCTGCTTTTGTGACTATACCTTTCACTTATCTACCTGCTGAGATTCCAGCACTAATACTCCTAGTTTCAGGTGTATTTATGCTATTCAGGATATTTGAAATTCTTTCTATTTTATTGGATATTCCAAATACCTCAAAGAAGTATTGGTGGATTGCGTTAACCGTTCTCTTTTCGCTCCGATTTATCTTACATAACTATGAAATGGTTCAGTTTAATTTACTGTTACTATACATGAGCATCGAATCTTTATATCAGATTTTTTACCAAAAGAAGTTCCTCTTAGGTGCATTGTTACTTTCTCTCGGCATTAACTTGAAAGTATTGCCTATTGTATTTATTCCTTACCTGATTTATCGTGCGCAATGGAAGTCGCTTATTTACGTCTTACTCTTTAGCTTGGTTCTCTTATTGATTCCATCACTTTATACTGGTTTTGACTTAAATAAAGAGCTTCATATTGGATGGTTTCACACTATCAATCCATTTCTAGAACAATATAATGTTGCTCAAAATTCAAGAGAATTTAGAATTCAAGGATTAGCTGCATTGATTTCTTCCTATTTCTACGAACAACCCGAAAGCTTTTTACAGTATTTGATTTATCCCTTATCAAAAGAAACTGTTGAGCTATTGATTCAACTTTCAAGACTTTCATTAATACTTCTGACTTTGTACATCTTGAATTCTCGTCCTTTTCAGCAACCTAAAAGCAAAATGCAATTTACTTATGAAGTTGCTTATCTACTATTGATAACCTCATTAGTTTTTCCTCAACAAAACAAATGGGCGTTTATCTCTTTGCTTCCTGCTTTTGCTTATGCGTTTTACGTAATCATTTACAAGCTACAATCAAAATCATGCATAATAATTTCAATGGTTATTATCCTCCTACTTACTTCAGCAACAACCGATGGAATTGTTGGAAACAAGCTTTACAACTATGTGGAATCTCTAAAGTTATTGACAATTGGAACTTTGTTTATGATTCCGGTTTTAATTTATCTAGGACATAAGACAACTCCCAAAACAAATTCTAACTCTTAATACTAATATACTTCTTTCAACAATTACTACATTGCGCCTCTAATTTAAGATGAGAAAAATAACATATTGGCTATTCATTAGCTCTATACTAATAATTGCTGCTTGCAAAAAAGATTCGGGTTCTAAATGGGATACTGAAGTATTGATTCCATTAGCCAGTACAAGCCTTTCGTTAGAGAATATTGTAAAGGATACTTCCATAATCAAAAAACAAAGTGACAATTCTTTTCTGCTTACTTATAGAAAAGAAGTTTACAGTTTTAGTCTTGCAAATCAGCTTATTAATCTCCCTGACACTTTTATCGGCACAACTTTTAGGTTAGATTCATTGGCTTTGCCAAATCAAAGAATTTTCTACAAGACAAGTTTAGGACAAATGGCAAAACAACTTCAAGCTAGTCCTGACCCTACATCACAAATTTATGGTAATTTTATAGCAGGTTCTCATAATCAAATGCGAGTGATACCAGCGATTAATGGTCTATCCACACCTCCTACTGTTTTTGACGCATCGCTTCTTTTTGACTATGCAAAACTTAAATCTGGGCAACTTTATTTAGTAATAAGAAATTTTTACCCAATACCTATTTCAAGTGCAGTAATTGAGATTAAGGATAACAATTCAGGCAATGTCATTCTATCTGAAACACTTCCTTATATAGCTGCAAAAGATAGCGCTCTTAAAGTTGTAGATATTTCAGGCAAATCAATCAGTAATAGTCTTTCCTTTGAGCTTAAAGATTTGAATTCTCCAGGAAGTAACGGTCAACAAGTTTTTGTTGATACCTCTGATTATTTAGAAGCAGATATCTTCCTCAACGCCTTACGCATTGAAGAAGCCACAGCAATCTTCCCTCAACAAGATGTAGTTTCTTTAACAGAGGAAGTTACCCAACAGTTGGGAGAAAGAAGATTAACCTACATAGATTGCCGAAGGGGCAAGTTGAAAATCTTTGTCACTAGTACAGTGCCAGAACAGCTCTATTTAGAATATACTTTGGAAGGTGCATTTGATAAGTTCGGAAGACCTTTGGTTGAATCTACTATTGTTCCTCCTGCGCCTCCGGGTGGTAGCGCTACAATTGACAAGGAATTTAACTTGGCAGGCTATTCAATAGACCTAAGTGGCAAGAACGGTAACAAGTTCAACACTTATACTCAAACTATTAAAGCTCGAATTGATTCATCTGGTATTAAGAGGACACTTACGCTAAAAGACAGCCTCATCATTCGCTACGACATTAAAGATGTGGCACCTAACTATATTAAGGGTTATGCGGGTCGTGATACGTTTATTGCGAATGACAGCACGGACTTTGATATATTCAGCAACTTGTTTCAAAGTGGAACCATACAGTTGAAAGATGTGGATTTGAAACTTACCTTAGAAAACGGCATGGGTGTAGATGGTGTGGTTAAAATCAATGACTTCACGGCTACAAGTCTGGCAAATGGCAGCCGCACTCTTACAGGGGCGGTGCTTGCAAATCCGATTAATGTTGGGCGCGCAAAAGACTTGCCTTTGAGACCTACTATTACCAATATCAATATCAACAAGAGTAATTCTAACATCACTGATGTGATTGGTATTTTGCCGAACAAAATCCGCTACAACTTTGAGGTAAAAACTAACCCATCGGGCAACAACGGCTACTATCGTGACTTTGCGTATTTAGAAAGTGCTTTGAAAGTGAATTTGGATGCTACCATTCCGCTTTCGTTTATTGCGAATAATCTGGTGTTGTTGGACACTGTAAATTTTGATTTGAGCAATACCAACACCAGCGTGAAAGGAATTAAAGACGGGGTTATCAATATCATCACACAAAACCGCTATCCATTGCAAGCAAAAATGACCATGATAATTGTGGATGAAAACTTTATCATGGTAGATACTTTGATTAAAAATATGATGCTGAATGGTGCGCCCTTGGATGCTAATTGCAAGTCGCAAAATGCTATTCGCGATAAAACATCGGTGCAGGTGGATGAAGCCCGCATGACCAACATCAAGCGCGGAAGAAAAGCATTGATTTATGCCAGCTTCAACACACCGCAGAATAATGCAAACTGCAACGGACAACCTTTGCAGATATTCAGCGACTACAAATTAGACGTAACCTTCACCGCGCGTTTCAACTACAGTGCGGAAGTAAAAATTGAGTAAAACATAGTGAGAAAATTTATCATCGCATTGCCACTTATCTGCGCTTTATGGCAGGCTAGGGCACTAGAAGACACAACTGCAATTGCCGAAATACCAAAGGCTATCAATCCTTTGCTTTTCAACTACACCTCTCCTACTGCTTTCATCAATCCTTTTTCATCAAATTGGAATACAGACAGCACAAAGAACCGCTTTGAGATTGACGCGGGTTTTGACGGCAATTCAAATGGCATTTCGCAGCAGTTTGTGTGGAATATTTTGTTTGGCAGTGATTTTGACCAAAAAACAAAAGACAAAATGCGCGGCATTATGCGTGCACAAAATGGTTATGAAGACAATCAAACTGCTGGAGTGCGCTACAAGCACTATTTTAAAAAGTTTGATGGCTACTTTACTGCAGGTTATCATTTTCGCACCATGCGCGCTGCTTTTTTCAACAAAGAAGTTTTTGAAGTATTGTTTTATGGCAACGCCATGTTTGAAGACCAAACAGTGGATATAACCCGCACCTATTTTCAAAACTTGATATACAGCCAGTTTTCATTAGGCTTTCAAAAAAATATCCGTCAAGGGAATAGCACATTCAGTTTTGGTGTTAATGCGGCTTTTCTGCATGGCTTAAACAGTCAGAATTTATTTTTTAATCAAGGTAGCATATACACTGCGCCCGATGGCGAGTACCTTGATATTGAGTATGAAATGAAATACAATCAAGCGCGTTTTGGCACCAAGCGCGAACGCGAAAAGGCTGATATTGGTATTACAGGTGATGCGCAGCTTTCGTATCAATATAAAGATAAAGTCAAGTTCGTGTTTTCTATTGTTGACTTTGGCGTTATCAACTGGCGCACGCAGCCGCAGAACTTGGTGGGCAAAGATTCTATTCGCTTTAAAGGAATTGAGTTTGCAGACATTACCACTTTAGCAAATGGTTCTTTCAACAATATAAAAATTGACAGTGTGTTGGGAGACTTGTTACCCGAGAAGCGCAGCGATTTGTATCAAACTTTTATTCCTTTCACTTTGAGTTTTGTAGGTTCGGTAAATGCTTGGAAAGATAAGTTGATAATAAGCGCGGGTGTGCAATACAAACCACTTTTTAGATACTATGCTTATGGCTTTGTGAAGATAAATTACTTCGTTCAGCCAACATTGCCTGTTAGTTTAACAATGGGTTATGGCGGCTACACAAAATTCAACTTAGGAATAGACGTTGCTAAACATTGGAAGCAATTCGACTTTGCCATTGGTTCCAACAATCTTATTGGCACGGTTGCTCCTGCTGCCTACACGGGCGTTTCAGCTTACCTTAGAATGGGGGTGATTTTTTGATTACTAGGTCTCCCGATAGCTATCTGGATTTGCCAGATAATTTATATAAAAACTGACGACAACAATGTTGTTTTGAAAGTTATCTCTCAACAAAATCAATTTCTAAAACAAAAATCTTCTACCGAAACTCAATGAGGGATTGGATATTAAAACAGCTTAGCACTAAATAAAAATAGACTATAACTCTTTTAAATTGCTTGCAGGACTGACAGAAGGAGTAGCTGGAATGAATATTTTTGTAGGTGCTTTTTCCTCTTCTGACAAATACCAAGTTGTGGTTTTTCCTAAAAAAGAAATGCCTAAAATATAACCTCTCAATACAAGTTTGTCTTTTCCCTGAAGGGTCATTTTGCAATTGTAATAGTGCCCATGCGAGGGGTCGTATATTTTGCCATCTACTATTTCTGTTTCAGATTTTTTGGTAAGCCCATTCAATATCTGCAAGCCTAGCCACGTTTGATTTCTTTTTGTACCATCAGGATTTTTCTTGTCTCTCAAAGGCTTACCGTTTACTATGCCATTTTTAATCCAAACAAGTTTTCCGCAATACTTGCCATTAGCATCTATAAAAAGTTCCACCTTAGAATCGCGCTCGCTTGTGTACCAAACTTTACAAAACTGATCTTGTGCTTGCAAAATAGATGTTACGCAAATACAGGAAATGACGGTAGTTACAAATATTTTCTTCATCCTTAGTTCATGGTTATTGGTTCTTCAACTTGGGCAGGTGTTTTGGTGTTGGAGTAGAACTGGCTATACCACGACCTTACTTTCATAATGGGTCCATCACCAGACACAAGCAATGGTTTTTGGGCAAAATTTTTCCGTTCCCAAATATTAATATCATCATGAAATTGAGCCGTGGCTTCGCCTATCAAGTATTTGATAGCAAGGCGAAATGTGCGGGGAGGTGCGTAGATATAATCGTCCATGCGCACTTTTAGTGTACCCAATGGAGTAAAGGTTTTTATCAGCATGGCTTTACCTATTTTAGTATCGAAATCGAATACCAGAAAGCCTGGACCATAGAAAGTTACTTTTGCTTTACCTTCTGCATGTTCTACCACTTTTCCTGTTTTTTTCCATATCAACTCGGCAGTGTCGGTAAAATAGGCAAGGTGCTTTTCTTCGCCCTCGCCAAACTCGATGTTGGGGCTGTGTTTGATGTGAATAAAACGGTCGGCAAAAGGCACTATCATCAAGTTGTGTACAAAGTTAAAGTGCGCATAATCTGCTCCGTTTTCGGCAAAGTCTTGTAGATGAATACGCAATACATCGCTGGTGCGCGAGTGATATTTATATTTTTCAAAGTCTTTAATATATTCGTTGGTGCTCCATGTTGGCAATTCGTTTTCGGCATGAAACCACACCAAAATTAAGCCCCAGTTTTCCTGCACTATCCACGAGCGGGTGGCGGCTTGCGGGGGAATTTTGTCAGAAAAAGGAATCTTTTGGCATTTGCCCTTTGTATTAAATTCCCAACCGTGAAAAGGACACACTAGATTATTTCCTTTTACACAACCATCGGCAAGATTGGCATTGAGATGTGGGCAGTAAACGTCCATCACGCCTACATTTCCATCTTCGCCACGAAACACTGCAAGCTTTTGCCCAAAGGCATCTACTTCTATTACTTTACCCTTTTTTACGGTGTCGGAAGCAGCAACGTTGAACCAGCCATTTGGATAGGATGGCGGATAGTTTTCGGCACGCTTCAATTCTGCTTCGGGGTCGAAGGTTAGAATTTTGCGTTTGCTCCATTTTACAAATATCAAGGCATAGAGTAAGCCAAAAATAACTACAAAAAACAAACCGAGAAACAACAATGCCTTCAAAATCATTCGCGCTTAATTTTATCTTTTATCTGAATTTTAGTCTGCTATTTATCATTTTTCAAAACCAAAACAAATGTTCTGTATTGGCTTACTTAAATTTAACTAAATAACAATTCGTTTATGTTAGAAAAAATCTAAAAACCCAATAATTTTGAAACGTAAAGTAAATGGATATTTTTTTGACGGTGCGAATTGAATTTTTCGTTGCTATTGCTCAAAATTATATTCTGTTTTTCGCTACCGGACACACTCATCTTTATTTACAAGAAATTAATTGAATTTTTCTGAACATGTTGTAGGTTAAATTAGGAAAAAGTTTTCTAACTAAATTTAAAACCACCATCGCTCAAATTTAAAAAAAAGCTTATTCTACCAAATTAGATATGATGATGTATGATGCCTTCCATAAGAAACTTTCCTTAGATGATTCATTTTTCAGTAGAAGACTATGAGTATAAAGTTTACGTTCATACTATCATTCAAACTTCACCCAACACAAAAAATAGTTGGATTGTGAAGGATAAGTAGATTCAAAAATTAGCTAAATATTGAATCTCTTTTTCTAATGATACAAGATAATTAGTGTTATAGGCTTATCTATGCACACTCAATAAACAAGGGAGGCATGGACAATAGAAGACAACAAAAGATTGGCGGATTAATAAGAGAAGAGTTTTCGGCTCTTTTAAACCGCGACTATAAAGGGTATTTTGGAAAGGGTTTGATTTCTGTAACAAACGTAAAGGTTACTACAGATTTATCTATTGCGCGCTTTTATTTAAGCATGTTAAATGTGGATGATAAAGAGGCTGTTTTAGAGAAATTTCGACACCAAACAAATGAGCTACGCGGTAAGTTGGGCGATAAATTGCGTCATCAGTTGCGCAAAATTCCAGACATTGAATTTTACCTTGATGATACCATGGATTACGTTTTTAAAATGGAAGAAATTTTCAAAGAATTAAAAACAGATAAAGGCGAAACCAAACCCTGATTTCAAACTCAATTAATGAAGCATTTACTTTTTCTATTTGCTATTGCATCTGTTGCACTTTCATCATGCAATGGTTGTAACAAAAATCCAGTCGCAGAGCAAACTAAAGCGGTTGAACCTGTTAAAGAAGTAGCATTTGATTTGCCCGAGTTTAATAGCGATTCTGCTTTTGAATACATCAAAAAACAAGTTGAGTTTGGTCCGCGAGTACCAAACACCAATTCTCATGAATTGTGTGCTGCATGGATTATCAGTCAGGTAAAAAATAATGCTGATAGCTACTTTGTGCAAAAGTTTGACGCTGTTGCTTATGATGGAAAGACGCTTAAATCAACCAACATTATTGCTTCTTTAAATCCAACTGCTTCTCGAAGAATTTTGTTGGTGGCACACTGGGACACACGCCCCGTTGCCGACCAAGATAAAGAGCGCAAAGAAGAACCAATTCCGGGGGCTAATGATGGAGCTAGTGGTGTTGGAGTGTTGCTGGAAGTTTTGCGTGCTACAAAGCAAATACCATTGAATAATATTGGCATAGATTTTCTTTTTGTGGATAGCGAAGATTATGGACAACCGAGTGGCAGCAAGTATCCTTACATGCCCGATTCTTATTGCCTCGGTTCGCAACATTGGGGTAAGTCGCCACACGTGCCAGATTATAAAGCTGATTTTGGAATACTATTAGATATGGTTGGTGGTAGCAATGCAATCTTCACGCGCGAAGGTACTTCGCGGGGCTATGCTGGTTGGGTTTTGGATAGAGTGTGGAGTAATGCGGTAAAAATCGGTTACGGTAATTTCTTTAGCAATGTGCCAACCGACCCAATTATTGACGACCACAAATACATCAATGAATTGCGCAAAATTCCTACCGTTGATATTATTCAATATGATGTTTCAACGGCAAGTGGTTTTGCAAGCTACTGGCACACACACAAAGACGATTTAGATGCAGTAGATAAGAATACTTTAAAGGCTGTTGGACATACAGTTCTTTACACTATATATCAGTACAATGCCGAAATGAAGCCTCTCTAAAAGGGACGGGGGGCGAGGGACGAGGGGACGTGTGAATAACAAGTAAGTAAGTAATAAAGTAGTGACCAATAAGTTTGATTAAAATTACAATTGATGCCAAAAGCACTTTCAATATTTATTCTTTCGTTTTTCTTTTCTGTGTGTTCATTAAATGCACAGTCTGTTCTGCCTTCAGATATTGATTCTGTAGAATTCTTTTCTTACTTCAAACAAAAAGGAATTGAAATTGCCGAAGCTTCGGTGTTGCCTTTGTATGTAGAAGTTTATCGTTGGTTGAACACAAAATATCGCTACGGTTCACAAACAGAAACTTCAACCGATTGCAGCGGCTTTGCTGGAATATTGTACAAAAAAGTTTTTGGAAAAGATTTGGCGCGTTCTTCTCGTGGCATTTTTCCTACATGCGATGCCGTGCATGAAAAAGAGGAATTAAAGGAAGGCGATTTGCTCTTTTTCAAGATTAAGAAAGGAATCATTTCGCACGTTGCGGTTTTTCTGCAAAACGGAAAATTTGCACATGCCGCAGTGCATGGCGGTGTGCGCATTGATAGTTTAGAAGCACCATATTACAAGAGAACTTTCTTTAAAGGTGGCAGATTTAAACTCTTTTCGGAAGGCTGCGAATAGCTTACCTTACATACCAATTTTCCATAAATAACATTTCGGTCTAATTCACGTATAAATCGGTTGGGTGAAGTGTATCTGCCCGAAAACGTGATTAAAAAACTAATTACCTCACTTGTTGGTTTATGTGCTTTTGTGCTTGCTGATGCGCAGTTACTCATCAATGAGTATAGCCACCGCAACATGAATATTATTACCGATGAATTTGGGAAGAACAGCGATTGGATTGAGCTAATCAACAACACTTCTTCTTCCTTAAATATAGGCGGCTATGCGTTGAGTGATGACAGCACCAAACCTGGCAAATGGCACTTTCCAAAAAGAGCATTACGTCCGCAAGAGAAGCTGCTTGTGTTTGCAAGTGGCAGAGATAAACGATATGCCACTCAGCATTGGGAAACAGCAATTTTTAGCAATAATACTTGGAAGTATCACGTGCCGATTGAAGAACTGCCGACTGACTGGAAAGAACTGAATTTTAATGACAGTATTTGGGAATCAGGAGTTGGTGGAATGGGATTTGGCGATGGTGATGATGGCACTGCAATTTCTCAAACCACATCGCTTTACATGCGCAAGAAATTTATGGTTGTAGATTCTGCATCACTTTCTGAAGCGGTGCTTCATGCCGATTATGATGATGCTTTTGTGGCTTACTTAAATGGTGTTGAAATTGCAAGAAGTTTAGTTGGAAGCGCAGGAGCATTTACGCCATTTAATACCTTGCCAATTGCGCAACATGAAGCAAGTATGTATCGAGGTAAGTTGCCCGAAGCTTTTTCTATCAATAACGAAAAATTGCGCAGCATCATTCGCCATGGTGAAAATGTTTTGACGATTCAGGTGCATAATGCTTTTGGCAGCAATGACATCACCAGTAATTTCTTTCTCTCATTTGGCATTAATTCTTCGCAGCAATTTTTTGCCCCGATACCTTCTTGGTTTGACTTGAAGAGCTCAAGATTTCATACCAACTTCAAGCTT
Source organism: uncultured Chitinophagaceae bacterium (assembly GCA_964552715.1). Classification (GTDB taxonomy): domain Bacteria; phylum Bacteroidota; class Bacteroidia; order Chitinophagales; family LD1; genus UBA7692. Next base: position 13,251 of record CAZKHZ010000073.1, read on the forward strand.
TCAACAAACGAAACCATCACTGTTTTTAATGCGTTTGGCAATGCTGTTGATTCAAAGAAAATAAGTGAATTAAATATAGATAATAGCGAAGGCAGAAGTATTGACGGTGCAAGTTCGTGGTGCGTTTTTACATCGCCTACACCAGCCGATTCCAACAATTATTCAAATTGCTTTTCGGGATACGAGGCTACGCCAAGCGTTTCGTTGGCAGCGGGATTTTATAGTGGCACACAGGTTGTGACGGCAAGTGTTGCAGGCAACGCTTCTATCTTTTACACTACCAATGGCAATGTGCCAACCATGCGCGATTATCCTTATCAATCGCCCATCACTATTGATACAACAACCGTGCTTTCGTTTCGCGCATTTAGCAATGGCGGCAAGTTGCCGGGCAAAACAATTAAGAACACTTACTTTATTGATGAGGAAGCGTTTTCGCTTCCCGTAATTTCAATTTCAAGCGATGAAAATAACTTGTGGGATGATTCCACTGGGCTGTATGCGTATGGCGTAAATGCAAACGGTATGTATCCATTTTTTGGTGCCAACTTTTGGCAGAAATGGGAAAGATTTTCGCACATAGAATATTTTGATGCAAGCCAGCAAAAGCAATTTGAAGCAGACTTCGGTTTGAAGATTCATGGCAACTGGAGCCGTGGGCAAGAGCAGAAAGGTTTGCGTGTGGACTTAGACCACAAGTATGGATTTTCAACCATTGATTATACTTTGATTCCTGATAAGCCGCAGCTTACAAAGTATCGCGCTTTTAATTTGCGCAATGGCGGCAATGATTTTTTTGGCAGTCGGTTTCGCGATGCACTGATGCAGCGCAATATGCGCCACACCAACGTTGACTACATGGCTTATTCGCCTGTGGTTGTTTTTTTGAATGGCGATTATTGGGGTTTGTATGAGTTGCGCGAAAAAATGGATCAGCAATATTTGCGCTTCAATCATGGTGCCAATCCCGATGCGGTGGATTTGATTTCTTACGACCATAATCTTGGCTTTCAGGTACACAATGGCGATGATTCGGCTTTCTATGATATGCTGTATCGCATCACTGCTACCGACCCTAATGATGATGCTGCATTTTTTGAAGTGCTCAACAATCACCTTGATATTGCTAACTACACAGACTATTTCGCTACCGAAATTTTTTATGCCAACAGCGATTGGATGGGCGAATGGACGAACAATATAAAATGCTGGCGCGAAAAAAAGGCGGGTACCAAATGGCGCTACATGCTTTGGGATTTGGACTATGGCTGCGGCTTTATTCACCCCGATGGAAACATGGCGATGAGCAAGCCGAAAGACCTGATGTGGAACCGCGCACGCAGACCAATAATTACCAACGAACATGCCAAGATTTTCAATCAAGCAATCAGCAATCGAAAGTTTAGAAATTACTTTTTAAATCGCTTTGCCGACCTGATGAATACCACATTTAAGCGCGATACTTTTGAACAACATGCCCACCAAATGCGCGATGAAATTGAGCCATCGGTGGCGCGACATCATCAACGCTGGGGTGGCAATCTGCAATCGTTTCACAACACTATTGATAGTATGATTTGGTTTGTAGATGAACGTCCGCAATATGTTTATCAAAATGCCATTGCAGAATTTGGCTTGAATAAAACTGCCGAAATTGTGCTGAATGTGCAGCCCGAAGGTGCAGGTAAAATTGTTATCAATACCATAACGCCACAGGTGCTGCCGTGGCGGGGCGTTTATTTTGACGGAGTGCCCGTGGTATTAAAAGTGTTACCCGAAAACGGCTTTGAACTTGATCATTGGACTCCTAATAAACTGATGCAGCAAAGCACATTGGATTCGTTCGCCATCAACCTTTCGGTGAATGACACTTTTACTGCGGTGTTTAAAAAGAAGGAAACAATTTCGGGAATCGGCAACAATAAAAATGCTGACAAAAGCAGCTACCAGCTTTTCAATTTAGCTGATGAATGGAACCTAAAATTGAACAGCGATGAAAATTTTACGGCAACAGTTTATGATGTGTTGGGCAAAAAATGTGTTTCGGCAAATGGTGAGCGCAACATTCATCTTTCAAAGTCGGCACTTGCAAAAGGGGTTTACATTATTGAAGCTACCAATGGCAAACAAAAGTTTGTGATGCGTGTGGTGAAGGAAAATTGATTGAAACCGCATCCGAGGTCTGCGACCATCGGCTGGGTAGCAGATACCCCGTTAGCGGTCGAAGACCTTACGGTGGTTTAAGCAAAAAAATAATTTTGCAGTTTCCAACATATTATTATTTTCGTATGCACCAATAGCAACACACGGCTGTGATAACAATTTCAAATTACATACATTTCTGCCAAGCCACTTCCCCCGAGTTTAATTCGGTAGGTGGAAATTTCTCTTTAAATTTTATTAGTACTGTTTTAGCCGCTAGGCAAAGTCAATTAACCGTTACTCAAAGTCAAGCAACCATTACTCGAAGTCAAGCAGTCATTGCTTGGAGTCAAGCAACCATTACTCGAAGTCAAGCAACCGATGCTTGGAACCAAGCAACCGTTGCTCAGAGTCAAGCAGTTGTTACTCGAAGTCAATCAGCCATTGCTCGAAGTCAAGCAGCCATTGCTCGAAGTCAAGCAACCATTGCTTGGAGTCAAGCAGTTGTTACTCGGAGTCAAGCAGCGGTTAAAAGCCATTCATTTTTAAGAAAATAAAGACTTTCTATAAACAAAAAACAATTTTTAACATGAAAAAGAGTGATTATCTTCCCTT
>CAZKHZ010000074.1:0-15909 GCA_964552715.1 uncultured Chitinophagaceae bacterium
GCACCACTCACAGCATCACTGTAATTGGCATCAACTGATGCGCTATTTTCAAAACTCTCACTCAAGTTGCAGCAGGCATCTTTTAGTAAATCTTTTGACGAAATAATTTCTACCACACGCGGTGTTGCCTCCAAGCGTGGCGATTGCTTTCGCGAAACATCTACTTCCTTCAATTCATATTGCTTCAACGAATCCGTTTGCGCTATGGAGGTTTGCAAAAACACTGTTAATGCAAACCATAAGGGCAACCACTTTTTCATGCCAGCAGTTTTAACTCCATCAATATCATCCATGCTGCCATCACTACCATCAAGCCATCTTCAATAATAGTTACGGTGCTCATCGGCAAATTGAAAACTGCACCCAAACACGCACAGCGAATTTTGGTTTTGTTCAGCACACTTTGCAGCACACCTGCAAGGCTTACACTCATCAGTAAAATGGTAAACGCATTTACCCAAAGCGGCTGCCAGTTAAGCAGAAATAAGAAGCCCAGCAATAGCTCGATGAATGGATACACCTTGCCATAAAACGGAATGCGCTTTGCAATCAAGTCATACATCGCATAGCTTTCAGCAAAACCTTTAACATCTAGTAGTTTAAAAAATGAGAAGGCGAAAAAGAAGCCCGCCATAAAATAGCGCATCCATGTCATGGCAAAATGATGTTGCGTTTGCCACGCAGCTATCAAGGAAATTGCAGTAACAAAAAAGAAAATTAGCAATACAGGTTTGTAGGTTTCAAACCACGATTTTGTTTCTGTAATGCTTAAAGAATTATCATTTGTGGAGGGTAAATCAATTTGATACTTCGGAGCTTCCTTCAAAGCATTTTTTAATGCTGCAATATTTATAGGGTTGAGGCTTTCAATAATAGCCTCATTAGTTTCTAAGATAACTTCAACGGATTCTACACCCATTGATTTTTGAAGCAGGCTCTGCACTTTGTATTTGCAGGCTTCACAGGTCATGCCTGTTATTTTATATGTTGTTTTCATTTATATCATTTCAGTTTAAAAAAAATTATTGTGCACAAAGCACACAATTCAATAGCGATAAACTGAAAGCCTAAATCCTGAAAACGGAATTCAATAAATAAATCTGTTTGGAGTAAAGAAGGGGAGGAGCGTTAGCGTGATGATGAACAATTTCATTTCCAAAAACATTAAAAACAAAAAGTTCAGGTTGAATAAAAATGGTTGAGAGAAATGTTTTTGGGTTCGAAACTATTTCAGCCGATGCAATGTTTTGTGCCTCGTTTAGTTTCACTTGAAATTCTTTATCAGAACAACATTTAGACTTTACATTCTTCTTCTTTTTACAGCAACACTTGGTTTCTTCAACAGAAAAAACTTTAACGCTGCTAATGCGTTTGCCACAATAATGGACTTTCACCTGCACGCCTGACGAAGCAAAAAGATAAATGAACAATAAGAAGGATGTTGCGAAAAATTTCACAGCACGAAGCTACTCTGAAAATTTCAAAGCATTGTTAATGAATGTTCGGTTTGAATTTATACTTTCATGCCCTTAAGTATTTTTCACTTTTAAATATTAAGATTATGGGCGTTCCCTTTATTTTTCTCTCTGTAGTTATAGTAATTTTCTTTGTGCTATTTCTATGGTTTTTTCCAATCGGCTTGTGGATTACCGCTAAGCTTTCTGATGTACACATTCCGCTTTTAGATTTGGTAGTGATGCGTTTTAGACGTGTAAACCCAAACAGCATTGTGGATGCCATGGTGGTTGCCACCAAGGCAGGCATTCCTTTAGACCATCGGCTTTTAGAAGCGCATTACATGGCTGGAGGAAACATCAATAAAGTGGTGCGCGCATTGGTGAGTGCCGATAAAGCAAATATTGAACTCGATTTTAAAGCTGCTACTGCTATTGACCTTGCAGGGCGCGATGTATTTGAAGCGGTGCAGCTTTCGGTAAACCCTAAAGTAATAGAATCGCCACCAGTAACTGCGGTTGCCAAAGACGGTATTCAATTGATTACCCGTGCGCGTGTTACGGTTCGTGCTAACATTAAACAATTGGTGGGTGGTGCTGGAGAAGAAACAGTTTTGGCACGTGTAGGCGAAGGTATAGTAACTTCCATTGGTTCTGCGGTTTCGCATAAATCGGTAATGGAAAATCCTGATAGTATTTCAAAAGTAGTATTGGCTAAAGGATTGGATTCGGGCACTGCGTTTGAGATTCTTTCGATTGACATTGCTGATATTGATATTGGCAAAAACATAGGAGCAAGTTTGCAGATGGATCAGGCGAATGCCGATAAAAATATTGCACAGGCAAGAGCCGAAGAGCGCAGAGCTATGGCAATTGCTTTGGAGCAGGAGATGATAGCAAAAGCTCAGGAAGCGCGCGTAAAAGTTATTGAGAACGAAGCCATGATTCCGCAAGCAATTGCAGAGGCTTTCCGCAATGGCAACTTGGGCATTATGGATTATTACAAAATGCAAAATATTCAAGCGGATACCACCATGCGCACAGGCATTGGTAAAAATCCGGGAGGAGACAAAAAATAAACAACACATTTTAGCAGGCTGAAAACCCGCACGGTTTCAAAACCCTGCGGGTTTTTTATGGAAAGTATTTTGAAACGCAACAACATAATTCTTGGTTTTATCTCTGTGCTTACAACACTTGTTGTGGCAGAAATAATATTGCGCTTTATGGGCTACGCACCCGGCAGAATTTATTACGACCCGTGGTTTCATCCGGTTGATTCACTAGAGGTGCAGCAATATAGTTTTGAAGCAGATAGCGATGGTATTACTAGAATGAATCATCAGGCAAAAAGCTATATAGAGAAAAGCATAAAAAGTCATTCTTCTTCTCCCATCAGTCAGCAGTCTATTTTTTCAGAAGTAAATAGTTTGGTGCATGATTTTAGTGAAGTAACAAACGGTAAAGTCAACAATGATTTATCGAAAAAGTATCAGTTAATAAAGCAGTTGCCTACAACACAATTAGATAGTTTGATACTCAATTATGTGCACGCACCAATTAATGAACAAGGTTTTAAAAGCATTGCATTTAATGATGTAGATAACTCAAAAAAGAAAATACTAATTATTGGAGATTCACACGCCTTCGGGCACTCGTGTAAGAATGTTACTGCATCATTTGCAGATATATTTTTGGCAAAAGGATATGCAGTGTACAACACCGGGCTAAGCGGCTCAGACCCTGCGCAATACCAAGCAATTGCTGAAAAGTATATTCAGATAATGAAGCCTGATTATGTGTTGGTGAATTTGTTTTTGGAGAATGATGTGGTGTATCACAAACGCGAGTTAAAACCCAATCAGCCGTATTTGTGGGTTACCAATGCTGGGCATCTATTTGCCTGTCCACAAGGCGTTTATTTCAATTCGCCCACGGAGGCATACAATAATATGTTGCGCAATTATTCTATTCCTAAAACGAATTGGGTAAACAAATTGCTTGCTTCAACCACCATCACCACTTTTGTGTGGCGAGCCTTGCAGAAATACTTTCACGTTGTAAATAACTCAACAATCGAGTTTGAAAAATATGATAAACAGGTGGCGGTAAATCTTACTACTTCGCCATACACTAACAATCACATCCAATCTATTCTTGAAGTTTCAAAAGCTAATAACACCGAGTGCTTAGTATTTACAATTCCAAAGCGAACAGCAAGAGGGTTAAAAAGAGCAAAAGAATTTCCACTGTTATTATGTGAAATTCCCTTTCACGAATGCGAATTCTCGTTAAGCGACTACGCAGATGCGGGCGGACATCTGAATGATGCGGGTCACAAGAAATTTGCTGCCTTTATAGATAGCCTAGTCTCAAAGTAAAAACAGCATATATTCGCGACCTTAATACAAAACAAAATGGGCAGAGAAGTAGTAATAGTATCAGTAGCACGAACACCAATTGGTGGCATGAGCGGAGTTTTGGCAAGTGTTTCAGCAACAGAGTTGGGCGCGCAATCCATTCGTAAAGCAATAGAACGCGCAGGCATCACTGGCAACGATGTAGAAGAAGTAATCATGGGCAATGTGATTCAGGCAAACACAGGTCAGGCACCTGCACGTCAAGCGGCTTTGGCGGCTGGCGTTCATGTTGGTGCAACTTGCACAACAGTAAACAAAGTTTGCGCCTCGGGTATGAAGGCTGTGATTTTTGGTGCACAGTCAATCTTACTGGGCGATAAAGATGTGGTAGTTGCAGGTGGTATGGAAAGCATGACCAATGCACCTTTTATGCTAAATAATGCACGCAATGGCTATCGTTACGGCAATGGTGAATTGTTGGATGCAATTGTACGCGATGCCTTGCAAGACCCATACAATAAAGAAATGATGGGCAACAGTGGCGACCGTTGTGCTAAGAAGTTCAACATCAGCCGCGAAGAGCAAGATGCTTTTGCATTGGAATCTTATCGCAGAACTACTGAGGCAAATAAGAACGGATGGTTTGCAGATGAACTGTTTGATGTAGAGATTAAAGGCAGAGGCGAAAGCACATTCGTAAAAGAAGATGAAGAGTATAAAAAGTTGCGTGCTGAAAAAGTGCCAACTTTGAAACCAGCCTTTGGGAAAGACGGAACGGTAACTGCGGTAAACGCTTCTAAAATAAATGACGGTGGCGCAGCGTTGGTTTTAATGAGCCGCGAAAAAGCTGATGCCCTTGGCTTAAAACCATTGGCGAGAATTTTGGGTTATGGCGATGCCGAGCAAGCACCTGATGATTTTACTACAACTCCATCATTGGCTATTCCGATTGCTTTGAAAAAAGCAGGACTGGAATTGAAAGACATAGACTTTGTTGAAATCAATGAGGCATTCAGCAATGTTACAATTGCCAACACACAGTTGCTTGGATTAGACCCTGCAAAGGTGAATGTTTTTGGCGGTGCGGTTTCTATGGGGCATCCTGTGGGTGTAAGCGGTGCAAGAATCATTATCACTTTGCTATCTGTATTAAAGCATAAAGGCGGAAAGTATGGAGCAGCAGGCATTTGCAATGGTGGCGGTGGCGCATCAGCAATTGTGATTGAAAGACTGTAAGGAGCCAGATTACCTTGCTAAATGAGTTTAGAAATCAATATTGCTTGAATTATATTTGAACTAAAATTAAACTCATGGTTACCAAAGAAATTATTCAAAAGTTGAACAGACTACCCGTTGAATATTCTAAGGCTGTGGAGAGTTATATTGATTTTCTGCTCTCACAGTTTGCTAACAAGCAAGACACCAAAAGTAAAACTAAAGCGCAGCGAAAGCCCGGATTGTTAAAGGGTAAACTATGGATTGCTACTGATTTTGATGCACCATTAAAGGATATGAAAGATTACATCTAATGAATCTACATCTTGCATCTTAACCATCCGCAGATTAAAATGCCTTATTAAATATGAACTTCCTTCAAAAGACTGCTGCGGAAATTTTAGACACTCATGGCAACAACTTGAGTGGCGTTACGGTTATTCTGCCCACGCACCGCGCTTGTTACTTTTTTCGTAAAGAAATGGAAGCAACGGGCAAAACTATTTGGCTGCCTGAGATGATCACTTTTACAGATTGGGTAAAGCAAAAGTCACAATTGCAGCTTGTTGAGCCAATCGAGCAGGTGATGATGCTGCACAAAATATTTCTTGAAAGTGGTGGTGGTGATGACATCAATTCTTTTTTGGCGCAGGGCAGGGCTTTGTGTAGCGACTTTGATGAGATGGATTTGCATTTGGTAAAGCAAGATTGGTTTTTTCGCGAATTGCGCAGCCTTGCATCGCTAAAGGTTTATGAGCCAGCAACAGAACTCAATGCTTCGCAAATTGATTACCTGAAGTTTTGGGAGCGGTTTCAAGTAATGTACACACAGTTACGCGCGCAACTGTTGGCGCAGCAAAAAGGAAACATGGGCATGATGTTTCGCAAGGTGACCGAGGAAATTCATGTTTTATCTGAAAGTATTTTCAATTTCTATTTCATTGGTTTTAATGGATTGACCAACTCGGAGGAGTTCATTATTAAACACCTGCATCAATTAGGTAAGGCAAAAGCAATTTGGGATGCCGATGAATATTATGTAAAGAACGGTTATCAAGAAGCGGGTCTGTTTTTTAGAAAGTATTTTAAAGAATGGAAAGGCGAGGCACCGAAATATGTATTGAATAATATTTCTAAAAAGGAAAAGGAAATATCAGTTATAAGTGTTGCTAGAAACATAGGACAGGTAAAAGCCGCCATGGAGATAATTGCCAACCGATTAGAAATCACAGACGAAAATGCTTCGCGCACGGCTATCATCCTGCCAGATGAAAAGTTGCTGATGCCCTTGCAAATGTCGCTGCCGGCTAAGATTAAAAACTACAATATCACGATGGGCTTGCCCATAGCTCGGTCGCTTGCGGGCGAGTTTTTTCTTTTGTTGTTTAGGCTGCATGAACTTTCTGAAAGGGTTTCGAAGCGTGGCAAGCAGCCTAAAATTTATTACAAAGAATTACTTGCGCTTTTGCGGCATTCTTATTCAAATGTCTTTTTGAACAAGGGCAAGTGCTATCAAATTGAATCGGCAGTGCGTTCGCGCAATATTGTTTTTGTTACCAAAAAATTATTGAATGAATTTACGGATGGCACTGAGCATAACTTGTTCCTGTCTATCCTTTTTCAACCCGAAAAAAGCAGCGAGTATCTGCAACTGATTGAAGACACTACCAACGCGCTAATCCAAAACTTTTACCCAAAAAAAGAACGAAGCGTTGATGTTGAGTTTTTGAATAGAATCTTGTCGGTATGCAAGTCGTTGCAAGGGCAGTTGAAGGAGCAGGAGATTGACAGTGCATCTTTAAGAAGTTTGTTTATTGATGAATTGCGCAATGCACGCGTGCCTTTTGAAGGCGAGCCCGCGCTTGGTTTGCAGATTATGGGTTTGATGGAGTCGCGCTGTTTAGATTTTGATAATGTGATTATTCTTTCTGCCAACGAAGGCATGTTGCCCGCAGGCAAAAGCAGTAAAAGCTACATTCCGCATCCTTTGCGCAACGAGGCTTTGTTTTCTTATCGCGAAAAGGATTCCATCACCGCTTACTTGTTTTATAGGTTATTTCATCAGGCAAAAAACATTTACCTTTTATATGATACAGAAGGCGACCGAATGGGCGGTGGCGAACCAAGTCGCTACATTTTGCAGTTGCAACATGAGCTTGCCGTTAGTCACGAAGCGGTGAAGTTTAAGCAAGAAGTTTTCTCCATTGCTCCGGCAAAGCAAGAAGCTATAGCACCTATTATTGTTGAAAAGAGCGATGCCATAGCCGACAAACTAAAAGCAAATGCCGTGTATGGGTTTTCGCCATCGGCATTAAATGTTTATGTGAATTGCTCCTTGCAATATTATTTCCGCTATGTGGCGGGGCTGAAGGAGCCGGATGAGGTGGAGGAAAGTATGGAAACAAACACTTTGGGTACTGCGGTGCATTATGTGTTTGAAAAATTGTATGCCGAAAAAATAGGCGCGAACCTTTCGGCAGATTGGCTAAATATAGTTAGGAAGGACACTGCAAAGATTGAGGCTTTGTTGGTGGAAGGTTTTGAAGAGCGGTTTGATGCCGAAAGTTTGATGCAGGGGCGCAATCATTTGCAATATCGGCTTGCCTTGAAGATGATTGATATGTTTTTGGAGGCAGAAATTGCGCGCGCAGCATCCGAACATTCGGTGAAGATTGTCGGCTTGGAAGAGCAGTTGGAAGCAGTGATAGATGTTGCCGGAGCGCAGGTGAAAATTAAAGGCACTGCAGATAGAATTGAATTGCAGAATGGCATTTTATCTATAGCCGACTACAAAACTGGCAAGGTGGGTGAGGTGCGCCTGCGCGAAGAACAGCTTGAAACAATCGCTACCAATCCCGACTTTGCCAAGTCATTTCAACTGCTTACTTATGCTTGGATTTATCTACAATCGCATCCCGAAATTTCACTGCCCATACACTCGGGTATTTATTGGTTGCAACAACCTCAAAAGGGTTTCGACTCCTTGCAAATTGATGGCAATGCAAAGCTCAATCAGCAGCATATCGAAGAATTTGAGAACCAATTAAAGCTATTGCTTAGTGACCTTTTTGATACAGAAATGCCCTTTTTTCAAACGGAAGACGTAAAGCGTTGCGCTTATTGTGCTTATAAGCGGATTTGCAGGAGATAGATTTTTAGTTTTAATCAAAAGGATTTTGCAAACTGCTGTTCATTTCCACCTCATTTTTCAGAATGGGGATTTGCAAATGGGTTGATGGGAGGGAATGGGTTTTTGGAAACTATTCTATCCAACTGATTGCTTAACGAGTTTTTTAAATAATTGTGAAAGTTGTATTTGCTTCGTAACAATGTCTCTGCTGCCCAAAAAAGCCTTCATACCAATCATTTGGCTTGAGGGCTTAACGTTGATATGCCTAATTCTGAATGGTACAGGAAATGCAGATAAAATGCAGAAGCAATAAGATGATTTATACGAAAATATTTTGTGAAAGTGGGAGGGAAGCTGCAGACTATTGTGAAAGCTTACACCAAACCATTATCTAAAGCATAGCGCGTTAGTTCGGCATTGTTGTTGAGCGAAAGTTTTTCGAGCAGGCGGGCGCGGTATGTGCTGATGGTGTTTACGCTCAATGAAATCTCTATACCAACTTCCGAAACTGTTTTGCCAGATGCTAGCATCTGCAACACCTGCATTTCGCGGTCCGAAAGTGATTCGTGTAATGCTTTATCAGATTTATCGCCTGCATTATCAGCAAGCTTTTCGGCAAGGGAGGCAGATATGTACTTTCTGCCCGTCAGCACTTTTTGTATGGCAAGCACCAACTCGGCATTGGCACTTTCTTTATTTAAAAAGCCCGAAGCTCCGGCTTTTAAAACCCTGATGGCATATTGTTCTTCGGGGTGCATACTTAGCATCAGTATGGGTGCTTTGATGCCTTCGGCTCGCAGTTGTTTCAGAATATCCAATCCGTTTCTGCCAGGCATGGAGATATCTAAAAGAATCACATCCCATATCTGCGATTTTACTTTTTCGTAAACTTCATTGCTGTCTGTAGCTTCAGCAATTTCAGCTTCGTAGAATTCTTCTCTAATCAACTGAACTAAACCTTTGCGAACAATGGCGTGGTCGTCTGCAATCAAAAATTTGTACATAATCGTATGTTAATCGTATTAAATAATCTCTAAAGGTGCTTTTATAGTGATGGTTGTTCCTTTGTCTGTGCCGCTTTCAAAATCAATCTCTCCACCAAACATCATTACGCGTTCCTTCATGCCAAGCAAACCAAGTGTGTCTTTCTGCTGTGCTGCTGCTAAATCAAAACCTATACCATTGTCATGCACCCGCAAAGTTAGCATGTTATTATTGACGGAAAGTAAAGTTTCTACAATGGTAGCATTTGAGTGTCTGGCTACATTTGTAAGCGACTCCTGGTAAACGCGAAAAACTCCGGTGGCAATTTTTTTGTCAATAGACACATCCCACACATCCGATTTATATTGAGCTTCAATGTTCGCGTGTTTAGCAAACTCTCTGCTTTGCCATTCTATAGCTGCTATCAAACCTAAATCATCCAATATGCCTGGTCGCAATTCCGATGCAATTCTACGAACGGTTTTAACCGTTTCGTCAATCATCGAAATCATTCCATTCAACCTATTTTTGGTTTCATTTTCATCGCTGTTGAATTTTTTATTCAGCCATGAAGCATCCATTTTAAGGCAGGTAAGTTGTTGCCCGAGTTCATCGTGTATTTCGCGCGCAATGGTTGTGCGCTCTTCTTCTCTCACTGTTTGAATGTGCGCAGTAAGTTGCCTAAGTGAAACCTGTGATTTGCGCAGTTCTTGTTCGGTATGTTTTAGTTTTGTAACATTCATCATCGCGCCTACCATTCTGTAGGGTTTATTGTTTACATCATAAAGCATATATCCTCGGTCAAACAATTGCACTACTGTTTTATCAGCCTTTAAAAAGCGATACTCATCCGACCAGAAAAAGCTTGCCTTTTCTATTGATTCGTTAATCCCCTTAAGCACACGCTCCTTATCATCCGGATGTATATTTTTGTCCCAGGTTTCTTCAATCGTTTCTACTGATTTTTTGCGCGGATAGCCAAACGATAAATAATAACTATCACCCCACCAAATTTCATTTGTAAGCAAGTTCCAGTCCCACACAATATCATTGGTAGCCTTAGAAACTAAGGCAAAACGCTCGTTAGAGTCGTTCACTTCTTTCTCTGCAACCTTACGTGAAGCTATATCAATTCCAACGCCTATTAAACAATCTTCACCTTCAAAATTTGCCAAAAAGCCATTTAAGAAGTAAGGGATTTTTCGCCTGTCTTTGGTAAGAAAGTTAGCCTCCACGCTGTCCATTCCAGTTTTAAAAACATTGGCAATTTTGTTTTTTAATAACTTCTTTTCATCCTCATCAAAAAAGTCTAAAGGATTCATTTGGGTCACTTCGTCAGTTGAATAGCCAGAAACTGTTTCAAAGTTTTTATTCCAGCGCAAAAACTTTCTATGTCTGTTATACAAATAAAAAATACCCGGCAGGCTTTTAATAATAGAGGCTGATAAAGATCGCTCTCTCGCAACTTCGTCATTTATTTTGCGCTGCTCCGTTACATCACGGTAGTAAACTGTGATACCATTTGGCGAAGGATAGATGTAGTCTTCAAACCATTTGTCCAATCTAGGATAATACAACTCAACCATTTGAGGTTGTTGTGTATCCATTGCTTTCATCAGTGCATCATAAAAGGGTTCATGCATTACATCGGGAAATTCTTTCCAAATATTTTTGCCTAAAAGTGAATTGGGTTCGCGCTCGTGCAACTCGCCAGCTTTGCTGTTTACAAAGGTGTAGTTCCAGTTTTTATCCAATGCAATAAAGGCATCGCTAACGCGCTCAATCGTGTTTCTGTAGTTATCCTCACTTGCCACAAGCGCGAGCGTTTGTTCGTCCACTAATTTCTTTAGCTCAAAAGGTTGTTTTGTTATATACCATGCAAATAAACCTGCTGTAATGGAAAGAATAAATCCAAGAATAGCGAATGGAATGGGCGAAATAAATGTCTGCTTATTTTTGGGCAATACATACAATTTCCAATCTCCATTGGGCACATCTACTGTAATTGAATGTATGCCTTTAAATAAATCTTTGTTTGGTAAAAAAAACTCCTCAATCCCTGAGTCAGGATTGATTTTTGAGAGTTGAAAAAGATAATTTGGATTGTCAGAAGTATCAATTCCAGCGGCTTTAATCAAGGTTGAAAGTCTGATTACAGCAACTGCAAATCCAAAGTATTTATTCTTTATAAAGATTGGCAATCTTCCAACAATTGCAACTCCTCCTTGTTTTAATTCTAAGGGTCCAGCAAAATATATTTTTCTCTTTTCAATTGCTTTAAAGGCTTCTTTATTGCGCAAAGTGTCCTTTAGAATTTTATAGCCAATAACCGATTCGTTGCCTTCAAGCGGATATACTTTTGTAATAGCATCCCCTTCAATTAACTGAACAAAATCTATTAATTCAAAGGATGCTAAAATTTCCTTACCTACTTTTTCAAAGTCTTCAGGCACTCCATACTCTTTTACTAAAAAGCCAAGGGTGTTAGTTGCCGAAACACTATTTATTAAAACAGCCTGCATTTTTTCCTTGGCAAGATTTGCAACAGTGCTTAATTCCCTAGCTCGCGAACTTTTAAAGAGTAAATAACGCTGATAGGTGATAAATTGTGTGAGCAGTAATACAGCAAAAAACACAAGTATGCCTGCTACTAAGGGTCTGCGAAGAAATGAATATGGAGTTTGTGTGCTCATGTTATTATCTGATGTGTACTAGTAATTCTTGCAAAAAAATAGTTTACATTAATCTTTTAAAAACTTCTTGGTTAATGATGTTCCATTCTCAAATAAAACATGGCAAAAGTAAAGACCTGTTGCAAGCTTACTTACATCTGCTGAGTTGTTTAAATTATCAAAATCAGTAGCATACCTTTTTCCTGCTACATCAGTAAATGATATAGCAGCAATTTTTCGATTGGTTTTACTTTCTATTGTAAGATAACTGCTTACTGGATTGGGATAAATACTTATTGAGTTTTGCTCATTAAAATCTTCAATCGCTGAACTTACATCATGCATAGGATACCTCAAAAAGAACTTCCAAATTTCACGGCTGGCACTAAAATCCATATTGGTTACGCCAATATTAAATGCAGCACCAGGCCAAGTATGCGCACCATCTTTCGCTTTATACAAAACAACTTCTCCTCGTGGCGCGCAATTGGTGTAGTCAAATCTTTCTGCTGTTGAATTATCAGTGAGCGAAGTATTCGGTACTGCTGTTGAAGTAGGTGCGCCTGTGCATCCGTTGCGCTTCACCCAATCTGCAACAAGTGTATCAATGGGTAAAAAAAGTGTTGTGCCAGCATAAGGAACCGTAGCATCAGCAGTGCCATGAATTTGCATCACAGGTACTGCGCGTCCGGGGTTGCAATCGCTTCTCTGCGAGGTAGTCATGCTGCCAGTAACCGATGCTATTGCAGCAACTCTGTTCGACAATTGACATGCCAATGAATAGGACATAAATCCACCGTTTGACATCCCTGTGCTAAAAATTCTTTTCGCATCAATGTTATACTTTGAAGACAATGAATCAATCAATAAATTGATAAAAGAAACATCATCTACTGTGCTTGGTGCAAAACCCACACTCCAGTATCTGTTATTACTTAAATCAAAAGTGCCATTCGGAAGGCACATTATAAAATTAGCCGTATCTGCAATTGGTTTAAAGTTTGTGTACAGTTCCTGTTGAGTATTGTTGGATGAATAACCATGCAAGTTAAAAACCAATGGCACAGCTTTATTACCGGTGTATGTTGCTGGAATGTACAAACGGTATTCGCGTGGCAAGCCACCATGCGCAATTGTTTTATCTATGGTTTGTTGTGCATTTGTAAAAATACTTGTCAGCACTATTAAGCAGAGCAAACTTTTTTTCATATCTAAATTTATCCGATAAAGGTAACAAACCTACTTGCAAAGTCACATAACATTATGCAAGTACATTATACTAAACCCGGCAGTAATGCTTTTCTTTCTTTCGGGTAGTTGGCAAACTTTTCTTTGTACCAATGATGGTGGTGTATTGCGCGGGGGGTAAGGTTTGCTGCCGTCCAAATTGCAAATGACAAACCCGGCAAACTCCATGTAAGCAAGGCAAAACCAAACCATTCAATTATTTCACCAAACAGATTTGGGCAACTGATGTATTTAAACAAAAAGCCCTGTGGAATTTTATAGCCTGTTTCGCCCGGCTTGCGCAATGCCAAAAGAATATTGTCGCTTTTGATATTGATGAATGCGCCTGCTACAAATACTATTAAGCCAATAATAAATTGTGGGGAAGCGAAAAATTCATTGCCATAATTTCCGCCAATATTGCCAAAGAAGTAACCGTTCAAAAAACCATTTATAATGTTGAAAAATGAAGCAGAAACTGCAATCATCGCAGGCATTTTCTTTCCATCAGTTTTTGTGCGCAATGGAAAAACAATACTGCGATTGAAGTAATGCAGCATCCATAAAAACCAAAAGCAATAGGAGGTAAATGTAAGTTGTAAACTACCACTGAAAAAGAAAATACTGAATACAACTGGGCTTACTAACTCCATCAGCACCCAACCCAATTTATTCGGAATCATCCAACCCCACTTTTCGGAGGAATGCCTTCCATAAGGCGCAACTTGTTTTAATAAATAAGGAAAGGAAACAATGGCAATGGCAATCCATCCGTAAACTAGGTAATAGTAATATGCTTCCATAATTGTATGTTATATACTATCAGGCAACTTCCTCCACTTCCTCTTCTCCAACTGGCATTGCTTCAAGGTGGTCAATTTCTACACGTAAATTGCTTACAATAAATTCTTGTCGCTCGGGTGTGTTTTTGCCCATATAATATTCAAGCAGCCCTTTTATGCCTTTGTCTTCATTCAATATCACTGGGCTTAAACGAATATCCTCATTAATGAATCGCTCAAACTCCTCGGGTGAAATTTCACCCAATCCTTTAAAGCGAGTTATCTCTGGTCTGCCGCGCAATTTTTTGGTAGCATTTTGTTTTTCTTGCTCATCGTAGCAGTAAAACGTTTGTTGCTTATCGCGCACCCTGAAAAGTGGTGTTTCTAAAACTTTCACATGTCCATTGCGCACCAAATCAGGAAAAAATTGCAGAAAGAAAGTGAGTAACAACAAACGAATGTGCATGCCATCCACATCGGCATCTGTAGCTATTACAATATTGTTATAACGCAAATCATCAATGGATGATTCAATGTTCAAAGCGTGTTGCAAAAGATTGAATTCCTCGTTTTCATACACTACCTTTTTAGTTAAGCCATAACAGTTTAATGGCTTACCGCGCAAACTGAAAACTGCCTGTGTATCAGGGTTTCGGCTTTTGGTAATAGAGCCGCTCGCGCTATCACCTTCGGTGATAAACAACATTGTATTAATGCGTTCATCACCTTTTGCATCATTAAAGTGTGTTTTGCAATCGCGCAGTTTTTTGTTGTGAATGTTCGCTTTTTTTGCGCGGTCGTTGGCAAGTTTTTTAATGCCTGCTATCTCTTTGCGTTCGCGCTCGCTTTGTTGAATTCTCTTTAAAAGGGCATCTGCTGTTTCAGGGTTTTTATGCAAGAAGTTATCCAACTCCTTTTTCATAAAATCCAAGACAAACTGCTTCATACTTCGTTCATCGCCCAACAGTTTTTCAGTGCCAAGTTTTGTTTTGGTTTGCGATTCAAAAACAGGCTCTTGAATACGAATAGAAATAGCCGCACATATCGCTTCGCGAATATCAACAGTATCGTAATCTTTCTTATAAAACTCGCGCACCGTTTTTACAATAGCTTCACGAAAGGCAACTAAGTGTGTACCCCCTTGAATCGTGTATTGACCGTTTACAAAACTGTAATACTCTTCGCCATATTGATTGGAGTGTGTAAGCGCTACTTCAATATCATCACTCAATAAATGAATGATGGGATAACGCAAATTCTCAGGGTCTTTTTTGCGCGAAAGTAAATCGTGCAAACCCTTTTGCGACACATAGCGATTGCCGTTGTAATGAAATACAAGTCCTGTATTTAGGTAGGTGTAATTCTGCACCATCGTTTCTACATATTCATGCAGATAATGGTAGTTGCGGAATATCTGCGTGTCGGGCACAAACTCTACAAAAGTGCCATTAGGTTCATCTGTTTTTTGAGGTTTTGCATCTGTTGTTAGAATTCCGCGCTCAAACTCCGCGATTTTCATTTCGCCATCGCGCACTGCATAAATTTTAAAGTACGTAGAGAGCGCATTTACAGCTTTTGTTCCCACGCCATTTAAGCCCACACTTTTCTTAAAGGCTTGCGAGTCATACTTAGCACCGGTGTTCATTTTACTGACAACATCTACTACCTTGCCCAGCGGCACACCCCTGCCAAAATCGCGTACACTAACACGCTCTTTCCCAACTTTGATTTCTACTTTTTTGCCATAGCCCATTTGGTATTCATCAATACAGTTGTCTATCACTTCTTTTAGCAAAATGTAAATTCCATCATCGGGTGAAGATCCATCGCCTGTTTTGCCAATGTACATGCCGGGGCGGATGCGCAAGTGTTCAATCCAATCGAGTGTGCGAATATTATCTTCGGTATATTCTACCTGCTGTGGTAATTTCTCTTTTGCCATGATTTCTCTTCTATTTTTTAGATGTATAGCAATTTGCAGCCTCACCTCAAATGCTAAATTAACCCCTACATTATAGTAATGGCGGTGGTTATTCAACAACATGTGTGGAAATAATTATTGAGTGGGCGATTTGAAAGATTGCC
>CAZKHZ010000075.1:0-15766 GCA_964552715.1 uncultured Chitinophagaceae bacterium
ACGAAGGAAGGTGGGACGAAGGAAGGTGGGACGAAGGGACGAAGGGACGTGGGACGAGGGACGAGGGACGAAGGACGTGGGACGAAGGGACGTGGGGACGTGGGGACGTGGGACGAAGGACGTGGGACGGCTTCCAACGTCCTTCGTCCCGTCATCCAAGTATTTTCACTGTTAAATTATTGTCTATTACACTTCCTCTTTTGGAATAACCGCCATAGTTGCGCTGCCTTTTGCAACTACAATACGTTTGCCAGATTCATCATTGTACCAAATTTCGCCTTCGCAAAAATGAAAGCGTTTACCAGGTTTCATCACCCAACCTTTAGCAAAAAATTTCTTGCCCATGCCG
The DNA here is from genome assembly GCA_964552715.1 of uncultured Chitinophagaceae bacterium. Lineage (GTDB taxonomy): Bacteria > Bacteroidota > Bacteroidia > Chitinophagales > LD1 > UBA7692. The sequence goes on from CAZKHZ010000075.1 coordinate 350, forward strand.
CGATTTAGATAAGAAATTTTTGCCTCTACGGTAAAAACTAAATCGCCCTCGCGCACCATGCTGTAGGCTGCAAAACCCTCTACCATATCTAGAATTGCCGAAGTAATACCTCCGTGTAAATAGCCGTTTTGTTGTGCATGATGTGGTTGAAATTCCAACTCACCAACAATTTCGCCTTCGCCTATATCGGTGATAACAAAGCCAAGAAAAGGCATGAATTTATTGGCATCAATGCGCTGCTGCACATAAGCCTTGTAGTTTGTATTTTGACCTTTCATTATTGCGCGAACATAGTGAATACATCAATGCTTTAAATCGCACAAATTGAAAATTATTAAAATCGTAAATCAAAAAATCTTACTTCTTAATCACCTCCTCAGCACCTGCCGTCTGTAGCTTTTTTGCCCATCCTGTAGTTCCATCACATACATGCCTGCTGGAAGTTTTTCGGTGTTGAACCCGATGTAATGCAAGCCAGTTGTTTTGTCTTTTGAATTTTGTTGTAGCACAATTCTGCCAGCAGCATCCACAATTTTGCAATCTATATCTGATGCCTGATGTGCATAATAATGCACTACCAAACCATCGCTAAAAGGATTTGGATAAACCCCCAACACAGCCGTTTGCGGCACTTGCGGCAAGGCACTCACATTTACATAAACCAAAATGCGCACCGTATCGCAATTATTTGGCGAAGTGCTATTACAAGCAATTGCATAAAGTGTATCAACACCTGTAAAATTGGGCGCAGCAAAATAGTTGAAACAAGTATCGCTTGCTACCTGCAACAAGGCATTGTTTTTTGGCTGAATAATATTTACCGATGAATAGGGCACACTTACTTCATCAAAGCGATAACAAACAGAAGTTGCAACTCCGCTACTAGCATTGAAAGTGAAAGTTTGTGTTGTAAAACCAGAAATTATATTGAACAAAATTTCAAGCGTGTCGCAGTTTTGCACGGTGCAATCATCGCAGCCTGTAACCACCATCACATCTTGTGTTGCAATGCCATTTGGTCTGTATTTAAAGCATGTATCATTTACAAAAGTTACTGTGCCATTTTGGGGCTGTACTAAAATTTGTGAGGACGAAACTTTCGATTTTAAATCATTGTATTTGATGCAATATTGAATGGAATCTGTTTTCAAAACAGAAAGTGTTACAACATCCTTTACTACCGGAAGATTTACTCGAAAGCGATAGAAAACTGTATCACATTTTGAAACAGGTGCTGCATCGCAGGCAATCAGCAACACATGCTCATAACCACAAAAACCAGATGAAGGTGTATAGAGCAAACAGCTATCATTATTTTGAATGGCAACTCCAGATGTTGGTGCAATCATATTTGAGGAAACAACGTTCCCAAACAAATCATCGAAGGCGCGACAATTGTTGTAAACCGCACCAGGTGCAATATTCACATCAATAGTATCAGTTTTAGTGAAAGGCAAAACATTTATGATTAAAGAAACGGTATCGCATTGCGATGGATTTAAGCTTTCACATACCGTTAGTAAAATAGTATCCCTACCGCTAAAATTTAGCTGCGGTTGGTACAGAATATCGCTTCCTGCAACAAGTGAATTGGTACCATAATTTGCATTGTCAATAATATTTAAACCAATAGCTGGGCAAACCGGTGCGTTAGGAATTATAGCAACCGCAACGGCATTATTCTGCTGAATAGCAACTGTTTTTACTCTATCTATTTTTGCAAAAGAAATCGCATTGTTTGGCATTGAAGATGGAACAGGCGCAGCAATTTTTGGGGCAGCAATTTGTGCATTTGCCTTGCGCAAAAATCGCTCTCCTTTATTGGCAAACCAACTTTCGCCATTCGTAACTGTAGATGAAATTTGATTTATAGGCAAGTAGCGATAATCGGCTTGCGAGCGGTTCTTTTTTAAGTCTAAAGTATAGTATCCAAAATCATCTAAGTTGATGTATTTCATGTGTGGATTCAGCGACTTGATAAGCGCAACACCAATTGGCAAAGGTAAATTTGCAGAGGTTACGCTGCTGCCTACAAATTCCACGCAAACCGAGCCCGCCCCCGTGTTTGCATTATAGCCTGGTCCCGGCACATCATTTGCCCAACTGGTATGAATATCTCCGGTGATAATCACAACATCCTTGATATTATTGCTGAGAATATGGTTTTGAATTTTTGTTCGTTGCGCAATGTATCCATCCCAAGCATCGGTGGTAACTGGATTGCCAAACACATTAAGTGGCGCAAACATTACCTGATTGCCTATAATTTTCCACTGCGAAGTGGTATCGCTTAACTGCTGAAGCATCCAGTTTTGCTGCACGGGTCCAAGTAGATGATGTGTAGTGTCATTTCGCTTGCTGCCGTCCTGTTCATCGCGGTCGTAAAGGCGCGAATCCAGCATAACTAGGTTTGCTAATTTTCCCCATTTAAAATTTCTGAAAATGCGAAAGGAATCTGCCAAATCTGGTCTGCGAATTGGAATCCATTCGTAATAAGCATTTACACCATTCCACTTGCGCACATTCCACGAACCCTCATTGGTTTGATGGTTTTCGGCACCATCGCGCCAACTATTGTTTGCTGTTTCATGGTCGTCCCAAACACAAATAAATGGATACAGTTGATGACAGCGTTTTAGCTGATTATCCAATTTTTGATTGGAGTGTCGCAAGCGATAATCGCTTTGGGTAATAATTTCGTTTGCAGGTTCGATTGTTCTTCCATTGTTTCCACCTGTGTTGGCATATTCATAAATGTAATCGCCCAAATGCACTACCGCATCCACATCATTTCTATCTGCAATATTTTGGTAAGCATTAAAGTATCCGTTCTTAAAATCGGCACAACTTACAACAGCAAAACGCGCACTGTCACTATCAGCAGTTTCAAGGGGTGCGGTGCGCGTGCGCCCTGTTATTGAATTTCTTCCATTATGCTGAAAAACAAAGTAATACCAAGTATTTGGCATCAAACCACAGGCATCAACTTTTAAAGTATAATCATTGTCAGGCAATGCCTTTGCAAAACCATAGTTTACCACATTGGAAAAATTAGTATCCGTTGCAATTTGCCAGTAAACATCCAAAGAACCGCTTATGCCTGTGTCTGGTGTGCAACGAGTCCAAAGAATAACTTTATCAGGCAAAGGATCGCCACTTGCTACGCCATGATAAAATGGTTTAAATGCCGGAGTGAGTGTAACACGTGCAGCATCATTGATTTGCGCAGAAATTGATAAACAGAAAAAAGAAAAAAGAAGTAGGTATAAAATTCGAATCATACTAAACTGTAAAACATTCGATGGCGAAGGTAGGTTTTATTAGGGATTGAGATTAAGACACTCTTGCAAAATTTATTATCTATTGCTAGAATTTAAGGAGTGTTGTAACCTAATATATTCAAAAATGTAAAACTGGTGTGTCTTATCTATTACTCAAAAACAATCCCCATCAAACTATTTCATTTAATATAAATTCGCACCTTCATGAAAGTTTCAGAACATTTAGCTGCCGCAAAAGACACACTGTTTTCTATAGAAGTATTGCCACCACAAAAAGGCAAAACCATTGATGATTTACTGCGCGTGATAGAGCCATTGATGGAGTTCAAGCCCCCTTTTATTGATGTTACCTATCATCGTGAAGAAATTATTTATAAAAAACGTTCCGATGGTTTGATAGAAGAAGTGTCTCTGCGCAAACGCCCTGGTACTGTGGGGATTTGTGCCGCCATTCGCGGCAGGTTTAATGTGGACACAGTGCCGCATTTAGTGTGTGGTGGTTTCAGCCCCGAAGAAACCGAGGACGCGCTTTTCACGCTGCACTACTTAGGCATCAATAACGTGTTGTTGTTGCAGGGAGATTCTGACCCAACAAAAAAACCAAACGAAAACAAACGCGAACATCGCTTTGCGAGCCACCTTGTAGAACAGGTTGCATTGATGAACAAAGGAAGGTTTTTGCACGAAGAAACCGAGAACGAACTAAAAACAAACTTCTGTATAGGAGTGGCAGGCTACCCCGAAAAACACTTTGAAGCCCCCAACCTTAACAGCGATTTAAAATGGCTGAAACAAAAAGTAGATAAAGGTGCTGAATACATTGTTACACAAATGTTTTTCAACAACTCAAAATATTTCGAGTTTGTAGAAAAGTGCAAACAAGCAGGCATCAACGTGCCAATTATTCCGGGCATTAAACCATTGGCTTCAAGAACACAACTCAACAATCTACCCAAGATATTTCATATTGATATACCAGATGGGTTAGTGAGCGAAGTAGAAAAATGCAGCGATGACAAAGCTGTTAAACGCGTAGGCATTGAGTGGGCAATTGCACAATCAAAAGAGTTGAAAAAAGCCGGAGTGCCTTGCCTGCATTACTATACCATGAGCCGTAGCGAAGCAACTATGGAAATTGCAAAAGCGGTTTTTTAGCAACTATCTTTTAATTTCTTCTACACCATCTACAAAGTATTTGGTTTCGCCTTGCCACCAAAAGTTCTTTACTACTTCTTTGTAATGAAGGCTTACATATTTGCCTTCGCTTAGCATCAGCGCTTCTGCAACCTTACTGTCCTTAACCGAAAAATTCCACATTAAATTTGCACCTACGGTTGTAGTCGGAGGCTGCATTCCACCTATGTTCAACTGACCTTCGTAGGTTTTGAAAACAAATCCTTTTTTTGAAAATTTAATCAGCAAACCCGCACGCGATCCTTCGCTGTAAGTGTAGGAACTAACCAAGATATAAACTGCAATTACGGCTACTACAATAAGGGTGAAAAACAATAGGATTTTTTTCACGATGCTTGATGCTTTAGACTTTTCCATATAGATTGATTGTTGTGTAAATATAATTAGTTCAATAAACTGCGCATTCCTTTTTTGTACTCTTCATATACCTCGCGTACAATGCCATCGCCCAAACCAATTTTTGGCACAAATAATTTTTTAGCCTCCGTCCAGCGCATCAGTGTAAGAAAAATTTCTCCTGCCGGAATAATCACATCTGCGCGATCAGGATTCAAGTCAAGAACTTTAACCCTGTCATCCATCGAAAACGACTTAATGTGAGTAACAATATCATTTAGCAAATCGTAGCTCATTGCCTTATCTGGTTTTAGTTGCGCAATTTTTGAAATGCGGTTGATGTTTCCTCCCGAGCCAATCACTGAAAAATTATGTACGTTTTTTAATTCCTTTTTTAGCCATGCTTTCATTCCCTTCCAATCATCTTTTGTAACCTGATTTTGTAAAATTCGGATGGTGCCAATGTTGAATGAAGAGGCTGCAATAGGTTGGTGATTAACAAAAATAGTTATCTCGGTGCTACCTCCACCCACATCCACAAAAAGGCAATTGTTGCTCAAATTTCCCGCTTGTGCATGTTGGCTATTGAATATCATGGTGGCTTCACTGTTGCCGCTGATGATGCCAATATCTATGCCTGCTTCTTCTTTAATGCGCTTTACAATTTCACCACCATTTTTTGCTTCGCGCATGGCACTGGTGGCGCAACCTTTGTAATGCAAAACTTCGTTGGCGCGCATGATGTGTTTGAAGCCAATCATCGCATCTACCAATCTATCTACCGACTTCTTAGGAATTTTATGGTCACTGAATGCTGTGGCACCCAAGCGTACAGGCACACGAATCAATGCACTTTTTTTAAAAAGGGTATTGGCGCCATTTTCCACTGCATTTACAATCAGTAATCGCACCGAGTTGGAACCAATATCAATAGCAGCGACTTTCTTTAATTCCACAGTTTAGTTTTGCTCAAAGAAGTTTGTATCACACGAATAAAAGGCAAGTAGTTTTCAACTATTGTTGAAGGAAGAAAAAAGTGCCCGGAACGAGATTCGAACTCGCATGTCCTTGCGGACGCCACCCCCTCAAGATGGTATGTCTACCAATTTCACCACCCGGGCATTATTTAAAACAACGATGCAGTTTTTAATTGCGGGCAGCAAAAGTAATTTTTTCAAACAATAATTTTTGATGCTTTACCACAGCAATGCAATCTTGCCTGTGCTGCCTCTGCCTTCCAAAAATTCGTGGGCAGTTGCTATTTCTGCAACAGGAAATGCCTTGCCTACTGATGGTTTAAATACGCCTTGTTTAGTGAGTTCAATTACGTTTTGCAGGCAGCGTTGCAACACATCTTGTTTGTGGTCGGCAATGCGCAACATGTTTACGCCAATCATACTTTTAGAATTCATCATAAACACCACGGGATGATAAATACCAAAGGCGAGTGCAGCTTTCAGTTTGCTGAAAATATTACGATTACTTAAATCTGCTGCGCCATAGCACACTATTCTGCCACCATGTGCCAAAGCGCGAAACCCTTTGCGCACATAACTTCCACCCACCGCATCAAAAATAACATCTACGCCTGCTCCGTTTGTGATGTCTTTAATTACAGTTTCAAAATCTTGCGTATTGTAATTTATAGGATGATGCACACCCACAGATTTTAGTAAAACAACTTTTACATCACTGCCAGCAGTTGAAAAAACTTCACAGCCTTTATGCAATGCAAATTGAATCAGCGCAGTACCCACACCACCTGCACCAGAATGCACCAACACTTTATCTCCCTTGTGCAAATTCACCATTTCTGCAGCAGCAAAATATGCAGTACAATATTGTGTAGTAAGTGCTGTGGCAGCCGCAAAGTCCATCTCATCAGGAATTTTTGCAGCAGCACGTTGGTCTGTAATCACCACCTCTGCATATCCTCCAAAGCGCGTCATGGCAGTTACGCGGTCACCAACTTTTAATGTTGTTACTCCTTCCCCTATTTCAGAAACCACACCGGCTACATCATACCCAAGCACACATGGCATTGGTGGCGCATCTTGATACATTCCTTTGCGCGCCATCACATCGGCAAAGTTCAAACCGAATGCAGCTACTTTAATTTGCACCTGCCCTGTCGTTGGCTTTGGCGCAGGTATTTCGCGTGTTTCAAATGCTCCGCTAGCCTTGCCGTTTTTTATAAGATAAATTGCCTTCATAGATTCAATGACTGTTAAGAGAATAATTTATTGCAAAACTATCTTTAAACTCAATTACTTATTAATCCATTTGATAACCTTTCAAATTCAACATTTATTTCTTCATCCGTCCGTTGCTTAACAGTTTTGAATTTGTTTTCTGCTTGCGTTTGCTTTAAATAATTCCAATAAGTGCTGATGAACTTTGTATTCTTTCCTCTATAAAGTAAATGATCGGAAACAGGGAAGGGGTGAACTACCTTGCGATGGAAAATTCCATAAACAAACACCATCAACGATTCCGACTTTTTATTCGCATTTTTTGCTGATGCATTGTTGTATTCATTCAAGAGATGCAGGTAAATTAAATACGCTTTGTAATCAGTCAAGTAGCTTTTATAAAAACTATCTTTAGCAGAATAAGTTTTCGCATTCTTCAATAAATCAATTGCATTTTTCAGTCCCTGTTTTGAACTTAGATTTTCATTACTCAATGCGGCTTTTGATTGCCTGACTACAGTCGCATTTTTACCGTAACAATTCAAATAAAATGCATCAACAATTGCATTCAAATCTTGATTTGTATTCCAAGCTAACCTGCTGAAAAGATACAGCCCAAGGCCTGTTGCGCCTGTTCCATACGAACTTTCGAGAGTAATGCCTTTGATGCCTGACTGTTTCCAAAACTTAATTCTGTTTGCATAATTTTCTGGCAAAAGATGCTTGGTAAGTGGCGCATCCAACGTGGTGATTGGCAAACCGTAATAATCATAAATAAACAATGCTTCCGCCTTCTCTTGCCATGCTTTTATCATCTCGTTTGGCTTGGCAAACGATTGATATTTGTAAGGAATAATTTGAACAATCACATTCTTTTCTATCGCAAATGTTGGTGTTGCAGCATGGCGGTTGTAGGCATATAAATTCACGAATGCTTTGGTCGAAATTTCCTGAAATGCCTTTGCAGTTATGTTTGCTAAAAGGAAAACATTATTGCTTACAGAGCCTATTTTTTTGCATTCATTACAAGTGCAAAATCCATCTCCATCTGATGGCTCTACCGACACAATGTATCTTGCAGCATTAGGGCTTTTTTCAATTTGCTCCTGAAGTATTTTTGAAAAATGAGCAACAAACAACTTCTGGAATCCTGAATCACTAACACAAAATTTTGATGCTGTTGCAACCTTCACTCTTTCACCTTTCACTAATGCCATGAAGTGCGGATTCTGTTTCAATACCCATCCATTCTTCCACATAAAATCATTCCATGAATGTCCTTTTAAAGCATAGTTGCCACCTAAGCGATTGCGCTTATTCCACAATTGCCAATCACGCTGAACAGTTTTGTTTTTGTCAACATAAATGTTGCGTGGCTCTCCAAATGTTCCAAAAAAAGTGCGCAATAAAAAGTCAGGCGCAAACACCTTATCAATTTTTACTTGAACAGTTTTGAGCCTTGGAATTAAGGTGTGTTCATCACCCGGTTGATACCATCGAAACCCCAACGTATCCATGAAGGAATATACTCCGTGAATTAAACCTGTAGTAGAAAATGCAATTATCTCTAAAGACTTTTTCCCATCCGAACGAATGTACGAAGCCTCCATGCCACTATCAAACAACTTTGCATAGACGGTTGAATCTTTCCTTTTAGCAAGTATAATTTTTATACCCTTTTCTATGGTAGAATCTTGAGTAATAATGAAATTTTCTTCCGTAGCTTTTTCCAGATGAAACTTTAAATCTTTTAGTGCTTCTTCAAATCCCTTTTCAATTTTCGCATTCGTGTAAATATTGCCGCCATAGTTTTTCTGCGCAAAAGAATTTGCTGAGAGCAGAACCAAAAAAAGCATCCCAAAGGACTGTATTGACAACTTCATTTTTTGAAAGGTAATTCAATAACGCAATTAATAGTTTATAGATTGCGATGTTTGAAAAGAATAATATTTCGTAAATATTGCATTGTGTAATCGTATAAAATTTTGAGGTACTCTTTTTTCTTATTTCTTCTTCTCTCCATATCCATTTGTGCGCAGGACGTGCCAAAAACACGCATCCTGTTTTTGTTGGATGCATCCTATAGCATGAACAAAACATGGACAGGTGGCACGCGGTGGCAAACGGCAATAAACACCATGTACGAACTTACCGATAGTCTTGCTACAATGCCTAATGTAGAGTTTGCTTTGCGCATATACGGACACCAATCGCCCATGCGCGAAAACAACTGCCGCGACTCGCGCTTGGAAATGATTTTCGGCAATGTAAATTCAACTTCTATTCGTAAAAAACTAAATAATATTCAACCCAATGGTGTTACACCAATTGCTTATTCATTAGAGAAATGTGCTGCTGATTTTGCGCAGGTGAGTGATGTGAGCAGAAACTTTTTGGTGCTGGTAACGGATGGCGAAGAAAGCTGCGGTGGCGACCCATGTGTGATTGCGCAATTGTTGCAACGCAACAATATTATTTTGAAACCAATCGTGTTAGGCATTCAGTTGCCGGAGATTCTGCAACAACAATTTGGCTGCATTGGCGAGTTGATTAATACTACCTCCAGCGAAGACCTAAAAACACAATTGAAAAGAGTTGTGAATGAGTCTGTGGCAAAAACAACTTTTCAACTCAACCTATTGGATGCATCGGGAAAGCCTACCGAAACCGATGTTGCTTTTTCGCTTATAGATTCAAAAACTAAAATTCCTAAGTATCATTTTCATCATACACTAAATGCGCGCGGCTTGCCCGATACCATTGGCATTTCTCCATTGTTTACCTACAACATTACGGTGCATACCATCCCTCCGTTGAACATTGAAAATGTAGTAATGCAACGCAACATTCACAATGTGATTGCACAGCCCGCTCCGCAAGGCTTTTTGGAAGTAAAGTTTGATGGCAACGTGCCCAAATCGCCTTCGGTAGAAAAAATTAAATGCTTGGTAAAAAGACCTGCTGATACACAAACGCTTCATGTGCAATCACTGAATTCAATCGAAAAATACTTAACAGGAAAGTACGAAATTGAGGTGCTTACATTGCCCGTAATTCAAACTACAGTTATCAGTATTGACCAAAGTAAAACAACCACTATTAAAGTACCTGCGCCCGGTATGGTCACTTTCAATAAGAGTTATGAATTGTATGGTGCAATTTTTATTCAAGATAAAAAGGCACTGAAAAAAATCTACGATTTGAATGAAACAAGCAAGTTGGAAACTATTGCGCTGCAACCCGGCAAATACCGTTTAATCTATCGCTCTAAATTTGCGAAGACCATTCACACCACCATAGAAAAAGATATTGAAGTAGTGAGCGGTGGTTCGCTTTCGGTGAAGCTGTAAAAAGAAAAAGCTGATGTAAGGATTCATTCTCACATCAGCTTTTTATAAAAATTAGAATTGTATTATCTCGCTACGCTTACGCTGCGTTTTTCGCGGATAACAGTAACTTTTACTTGACCTGGATAAGTCATTTCTTTCTCAATTTTTTGCGAAATAGTAAACGAAAGTTCTTCGCTGCTTTTGTCATCCACTTTATCTGCTTCTACAATCACACGCAACTCTCTTCCGGCTTGAATGGCATAGGCTTTTTCAACGCCTTCAAAACTCTGAGCCAATGCTTCTAAGTCTTTGATACGCTTCAAATAGCTTTCCATGATTTCGCGTCTTGCACCAGGGCGCGCACCACTGATGGAGTCGCAAACCTGCACAATTGGTGAAATCACAAACTTCATTTCCATTTCATCGTGGTGGGCACCTACTGCGTTTACAACAGATGGATGCTCGCCATATTTCTCACACAATTTAGCTCCCAACAATGCGTGGCTTAATTCAGAATCTTCATCTGGCACTTTGCCTATATCATGCAACAATCCTGCGCGTTTTGCCAATTTCGGATTCAAACCTAACTCGGCAGCCATGGTAGCGCAAAGATTAGCCACCTCGCGGCTATGCTGCAACAAGTTTTGTCCATAAGATGAACGGAAACGCATTCTACCCACAAAGCGCACCAACTCCTGATGCAGCCCCTGAATGCCCATGTCTATCACGGTTCTTTCACCTATTTCAAGAATGTGTTCATTCAATTGTTTGTTGGTTTTTGCCACCACTTCTTCGATACGTGCCGGATGGATACGACCGTCTGTAACCAAGCGTTGCAAACTCAATCGCGCAATCTCTCTGCGGATGGGGTCAAAGCCCGAAATGATGATAGCCTCTGGAGTATCGTCCACCACAAATTCGCAACCGGTGGCTGCTTCTAGGGCGCGGATGTTTCTTCCTTCGCGACCAATTATTTGTCCTTTTTGTTCATCGCTATCTAGGTTGAAAACACTCACGGTGTTTTCGATGGTTACCTCTGATGCGGTGCGTTGAATAGACTGAATAATAATGCGTTTTGCCTCTTTATTAGCTTTCGATTTTGCATCGTCAATAAGGTCTTTAGCAATTGTAAGTGCTTGTGTTTCGGCTTCTTTGGTCATGCTTTCTACCAATTCGCGTTTGGCATCTTCTTTCGAAAGGCTGCTGATTTGCTCTAGCTTGCTCACAAAAATTTCGTGGCTTTTTTCAAGGTCTTCGCGCTTAGAGTTTACTAAAGTCAATTGCTTGCTCAAGTTTTCGCGAACGGTTTCTACTTCCTTTTCTTTTTTAGAAAAATCTGCTTGACCTTTCGATAAATCTGCTTGTTGTTGTTTGATGAGTGTTTCGCGCTCCACCACTTTTTTGTTGCGCTCCAAAACTTCACTTTCGTGTTTTGTTTTCTGTTGAATGAAATGCTCTTTGGCTTCGAGCATTTTGTCCTTTTTTGCGTTTTCGCCATTGCGCTGCGCATCGGCAATTATTTTATCGGCTTGGGCTTTGGCATCGGCAACTTTTTTCTCGACGTCTGCCAGTTTTCGTGCTGCGGTTTCTTTTGCTTCGGCATCTATTTTTTCTGCCGAACTTTTGCTGCTGGATTTGCCAATGAAGAAACCTGTTGCCACTCCGGCAAGGGCTGCTGCAATGGATGCAACTATAATGTAGATTAACATAGAACTAATTGATTTATGATGATATAATAGAATACAAACCCAAGAACAAATTAAATGCGGATTCGGTTGGGTGCGCAGCAGATACAACCTGCATTGCCCGAGCCGTTTAACCGGTTCTTCGCATCATCGAAAAAAAGTGTTTGGAAAGAAAACGCCATTGGCGCCTTTGTTGAGGGAAGGAAAAATTATGATAAAGCGGCTGAAAGCAAAGTATCTATTTCAGCAAGGTAATCAGTTTCAGTTTGTTGCCACTGTTCATCGCGACTGCGATGCGAATCAAACTCCACGGCTAACATTAACACACACATCGCCAGATAATCCTGTTTGTCTTTTCCGGCATACAACTTCTGATATTCCTTTATTTTATCATTAATCATAGCTACTGCGCGCTCCACTTTTGCCTCTTCGCCTTTGCGTATCCTTAGCGGATATTGCCGCTCGGCAATGAGTACCTGTATGTGAATTAACGTTTCGCTATTTTCCATTTTCTTCCGATAACTGCGCTATGCAAAGATCTACGGTTTGAATCATTTCATTCACTTTCCGCTTCAATTCGCTTCTTTCCGATGCGCTTGTTTCCGACAAATGCTGCGCTAACTTAGACATTTTTATTTGTTCACCTAACATCTTGGCTGCTTCGCGCTCTTTTTCAAGTTGCTGTTTCAATAAAACAACCTCTTCTTCCAGTTTTTTGTTCTTTTCTTTTAGCTCGCTGACGCGTTGCACCACCTTTTTGGTTTTGCTAATCAGTGCTTCGGTTTGTTGGCGCGTTGTCATTTTATTTGTTTGTAAAGGCGGTGTAAAGTAATGATGAATTTATGGAAAGTGGAGAGGGAAGTTTTGGAAGGTGGAGAAAGCAGAAAATAGAAAGTTGCGAGTTGCAAGTAACTATCTCATCTTAAAATAGGTTGACCAAAAATTAAACAACCATAGATAAACATGGACACAGAGAAAACGCAAGCCTGCTGAAAAAGAAATAGCAGCGAAGTCAGTTTCGAATTCAAAATTTCCGTCATTCACGAAATCAACAACGGGCAGGTTTCTGCCAATTAGGTATTTCATGTTTATAGATACAATATGCCAAAGTAGTGCGACATCAATGGGGTCGTATATTATGGATGTTTGTGGCTTGCTTTAGGGCGGTTCTAAAAATTGAATATTTAAAACTCCTCCCTCTAAATCTTCCTTCTCTAAGGGGTAGCAGGTAGAAATGCTAAAAAAATATTACTCTTGGTTGGGCGTAGGCTGTGCCAACGCCCAGAGGGTTAAAGTGGCAACTCAACTCGCTATTTTTTTATTTACAGGCATAGTTTTTTTAAATTTTCCCAATCGAAAGCCTATCCCTATTTTGATGGGCACGTCAAACACCATATTAATAGAACCATAATCTTTATAAGCTGGGCAATGGTTCATTCTAAATCCAAAATCTAATTGAAGGAAAAAACGTTTTTTAGATTGCCATTCTACAGAGGGCAATAATTCTACTCCCCATGCAGCTAGTGGTTTTGGGCTAAATAATGCCATGCCTACCTGTGCGCTTAATGTCGCTGACAATCGCCATTGATTTTTTTTATAAAATGGTAGGTTATAACCCATATTCAATCCTACTTGGTTTCCCCAGTTAATCATTCTATATTCTATACCTGCCACCACTCGTCCTTTCCAAATATCATGCTGATAATTCAATTCAAAACCACCACCATCATAAAAATACCCTCTAGTAGTATTGGTAGCTACTCCCAAAAAAGATAAGCCTTTCAAAGAAAGTTGTTGTGCTTGAATAGAACTTGTTTTTAAACAACAAAAGGGGATTAGAAATAGTAGTACAAATCTCTTTATCATAGGTTGTTTGCCTTTAAAAAGGAAAGGATGAAATTAACTACTTCTTGGTGTTGTGCCGAACGCGTTATGGTAGCGGTACCATCATTTTTTTGTGCTCCATAAGCCCCAAAATATGCATGAATTCCCCCTTCTATTTCATGGTAAATTGTTTCCCCATTTGTGGGTACAATGGGCATATCAGTCAGTTGTACTATTGGGATTCCTAATGGCAACTGTTTTTTATTATCGTCTATATCTTTTCTTGTAGCTAAGCCATCGTTACTAGCCGAAATAGACAACACTGCTCCACTCCAATTTGATAAATCATTGCCTTTGGTAGGATACCCCGCTAATAAAATTAAACCTTTGAAGTTATGGGGCTCTTTGTAAACATCTTTACCAGCCACTACTGCCCCTAAAGAATGCCCGCCTATTACCCAGTTTTTTACATTCGGGAATTTTCGTGTTATAAAAGAAGCCTCTTTACTTCCCAATATCCCTAAATTTGCAATCGGTTTGGCAATAACAACAGGGTAGCCATTTGCTACTAAATATTGTAATAGGGAAATATAAGCATGTGGGTCAACAAGGCCACCTGTATGAAACAGTATGCTTGTTGAACGTACTGGTATTCCTTTTGGATAAATGCTAATATAATCGGGAGTTTCTATTAGTTCTACAGAGGATAATAAATCTATTTTTTCTGGAAGCTTGCTGCAAGCTTGAAATAAAAAAAGTAGCAAGAGAAAACCACCAAAAGATAGTGTCTTTAATAAGCGCATTCTTGATTTCATTGTAAATTTTATACACCCTATTCGAGTTTTAGCAAAGCGAAATTCCGACCAAAGTAATACTAAAATTTACACCTAAATTCGCAACAGTTGCTCCCCAACTATTTTTGCCAAATACAAAACTTTATTTAACCAATAACGAACACCTGTTCGTATTTCCACCCTAAATGAACTTATATACACCTGCTCCGTTTGGGTCGTTGTGAAAGGAAGGTCCGACTCCCACAATAAAAACACTCAACATTCCTTTTTCGGTGAGAAAAGTGTGAATTATGTAACATTTGTGTAAGATTATGTAACTCTTTAGTTTTTAAGCTGTGTAAACTTGCGCTCCATGTCAAAGGAAGACAATTCTGAATTGGAAATTTCATTGTTAATGGAGGCTATTTACCAAAAATACGGCTACGATTTCAGGCAGTATTCCAAAGCTCACATCAATCGCAGAATTAGAAACAGAATGGCAATTTCTGGATTAGCGGATGTTTCTCAAATTCAATCTAAAGTTCTCAAGGATGAAACATTTGCGTATGAACTTTTCCAGGATTTATCAATAACTGTCACCGAAATGTTTCGTGATGAAGATTTTTATAAGTCGTTACGAGAAAATGTTATTCCTATTTTGAAAACCTATCCATTTATAAAAATATGGCACGCTGGCTGTGCAACTGGCGAAGAAGCTTATTCAATGGCAATCATTTTGCAAGAAGAGGGATTGTATGACCGAACAACAATTTACGCTACTGATTTTAACCAACATGCTTTAA
>CAZKHZ010000076.1:0-15262 GCA_964552715.1 uncultured Chitinophagaceae bacterium
TAGCATCAGTGACTGTAATCACATAATTCCCAGCAGTAAGCCCGCTAATATTTTTGGTGTTTGCACCATTACTCCAAGTATAAGTGTAAGGTGTAGTTCCGCCTGCAACTGTTGCAATAGAAATGCTACCTGTGTTATTACCAAAGCATAAAACATTAGTAACTGAAACTCCCGAAAGCGAAACACTATCGGGTTGAGTAATTGCAACACTACCTGTTGCTGAACATCCATTCAAATCTGAAACAGTAACGGCATAATTTCCAGCAACAATATTATTAATAGAATCAATCGCACTGCCATTGCTCCAAACAAAAGTGAAAGGAGCAGTGCCACCCGAAACAATCGCTTTTGCTTTGCCTTTTTCACCAAAGCAAGTAGCATCAGTTTTATTGATTGTGATATTCAATTGTGTAGCACTTGATATAGTTGTGCTCACTGTTTTGGTGCAGCTTGCGACATCAGTTATTGTAACAGTATAATTTCCAGACGATAGGTTTTGGCTTGTGTTTGTAGTATTCCCATTGCTCCATAAATATTGATAAGGAGTAGTGCCGCCACTCACCGAAACTGTTGCTGTTCCAGCATTTGCACCAAAGCAGCTAACTGCTGTAGATGCTATACTTGCACTAATAGAGTCTGACTGATTTACTACAATATTTCTAACAAAGGTGCAGCTATTGTTATCTGTAACCGTAACTGAATAATTCCCTCCATTTAATCCTGAAATAGATGGTGTTGCTGCGCTATTACTCCACAAAAATTGATAAGGTGCAACTCCACCCGAAACATTTAATTGAATTGCTCCGGTGTTATCTATTGAGCAAGCAACCTGATTTATAGTTGAGGTTACATTAAGCACTGAAGGCTGTGTTACAGTAGTTGAATCAGCAACTGTGCAGCCAAATCTATCAGTAATGGTAAGTCTGTAATTTCCTACAGCAAGGTTGTTTCTTGGGTTCGATGAATTGCCATCAACCCATGTAAAAGTATAAGGCGCAGCAAAAGTATCAATCAGAATTTCAATGCCGCCTGTGTTTCCGCCATTGCATAAAACATTGGTAATGGCTTTCGTAAAATTCAAAATTGGAGCAGGTTCAAAGTGAATGGTGTCCGATGCTTTGCAGCCTGCGGTATCCGTAACATTCAGAACAATATCTGTTGATTGATTTACAGGAAACTGATAAGTATTTGTGTTTGCTGTTGCATTGGTTTGCACCTTTTTCCATTGCAGGTAAAAGGGCGCGGTGCCACCATTAATTTTAGGTGATAAGATAGCTTCTGTGCCCGGGCAGATGGTATCAAACATTTGTGCTTTGATAACTGGCGCAGTGCCTACTTTTATGGTAGTAATACTTCCGTAAATAATGCAATTCGGATTTGCCTCGGCAAGTGAATTAGAATCAAGCGAAACCATCAACCGATACCTTGAATTATCCAATGCAGGTGTAGCTGTGAAAGGTGCAAGCGTAGCAGGATAAAAAGCATTGTTGCCAGACGATTGAATGCCCGATGCATTTGCCCATGACAGCCCACCATCCAAACTTCTTTGCCAGCGAAACCAAGAATACAATTGACCATTGGTGCAGGCAACCGAATCGCGAATTGTCACTTCATCGCCTTCGCAGTAAAGTGTGCGCGATGTTTGCGACAAGATTACCGGTCCGCAAATTTTAAAGTGAATGTCATCCAACGCCAAATCGTTGCCGCTGGCAACGAAGGTGTAATTGTCAATACGAATGTTTGCAAAAGGTTGGTTTTCGCTGTTCCAGGTGCCACCAGATTTTTGCCAGTTGTTGAACCATTGCCCAGTAGTGGGTGCCACCGGACCGCTCACCGCCACAATCACGTTATTGATAAAGAAGGCAATATTTGGAAAAGAACCTGCTGGATGAGATTGCGTTCCGGTTTTTAGATTTGCGAGCCATGCGCTGAACTCGTAATCGGTGTTTGGACAAACTGGAACAGAATCAAGTTTGAAAAAAGTAGCTCCAAAAGTTGTTTGATTGGGCGAGCCGTTAATTGCCATAAAAGAGCCGCCATCGCCTGTCCTGTCTGCCCCTCTAAAATCATTGTGCAAACAGTTTGCCGTTGGTCCATCACCCAATGTTTTTACGAAAGTATATCTGCCTTCGGGTCCCAAGCCGCCACTTGTTTGCGAATACACATAAGTAGTTTGGTTCGGTTTGGGATTGCCGATATTATTAAACGGTGCTGCCGCAGTTCCGCTGCGAATACATGCTGCCGAGGTTGTGTTGTTTGGTGTGATGTAGGGCGAGCTGAAAGTACCCATAGAGCCGAGTAAGTTGGGACCCGTTGCCCCATTGCACACTACGTTGCAGGTGCCTACGGTGATAACCATTGTGTCGCGGGCAATGCAGCCATTGGCATCTGTAACTCTAATGATGTAGGTGCTGTTGCGGAACGGACTTGATAATGGATTTGCAAAAACGGTGGATGAAAGTGTGTCGTTAATTGCTGTCCATTGGTAGCTGTATGGGCTCAATCCGCCTGATGCGGTTGGTGATGCACCCACCAAAAAATTTACGCCTTTACAAATCGAAGTGTCTCTCCCTGCATTCGCTTTCAGTGAGCTGCAAACTCCTTGTGCAAACATTGTGGATGAGTAAAAAATAACGGAGAGGAGCAGCAGCGTCAATTTCCGCAATGGAAATAGCTCGCATTTGTTTGGGTAAATAAGTTCTCTCGGTTTCATGGTTCTACACTTCAGGTATTTAGTTTTACTGATAATGCAGGCCGTTTGTTACGTTAGTTTTTCAACTGGTACTTTTATAATTTTTGATGCGAAAATTATTGCTTCGATACATTGCTGAAACCTATGCTTTTAACAAGTATTTCCAACATAAATTTTATTACTTCACAAAACCTTAATGCCTTTTTGTATCAGCTATTTCAAAATAAAGTTCTCTTTGTACTTTCATCTTATGAAGCTGCTTCGTTTTCTGATTGTTATTTTCTTTTTGCAACAATCTTTGCCTGCTTTTTGCTGGGGTTTTTGGGCGCATAAACGCATCAATCGTATTGCTGTTTTTTTGCTACCACCTGGCATGATTGATTTTTACAAAACTAATATTGAATACGTTACCGAACACGCTGTGGACCCAGACAAGCGCAGGTATGCGATGGCGGACGAAGCTCCTCGCCATTACATTGATTTAGACCATTTTTGTGTGTATCCCTGCGATAGTTTTCCGCGCAAATGGAATGACGCTGTGGCAAAGTATAGTGAGGATACTTTAAAGGCTTATGGCATTGTGCCGTGGCACATTCAAACTATGATGTATCGCCTCACGGCTGCATTTAGAATGAGGGATAAGGAGCGCATTCTCAAGGCAAGTTCCGACATTGGGCATTACATTGGCGATGCCACCGTGCCCTTGCACACTACCGAAAATTATAACGGGCAACTCACCGATCAGCTTGGCATTCACGGGTTTTGGGAGAGCCGAATACCAGAGCTTTTTGCCGAAGATTACGACTACTTTATCGGTAAAGCAGATTTTGTGAACAAGCCCTTGGATTACACATGGAAGGTGGTACTACAGAGCCATGCCGCATTAGATACAGTGTTGAAGTTTGAAAAGGAATTGAGCAAAACTTTTCCTGAAGACCAGAAGTATGTTTTTGAAAGCCGCGGCAGAAGCATGGTGCGCTTTTATTCTGAATCTTATTCAAAAGCATACAGCAAAATGATGCAAGGTATGGTGGAAAGAAGAATGCGCATTGCCATTAAAATGGTAGCCGATTTTTGGTACACTGCATGGATGAACGCGGGGCAGCCAAATTTGAATCAAACGGTGTTTGCGCTCCCCACTCCCGAAGAGCTAAAGGAAAAGGATGAGGAGGAAAAAGCATGGAAAACGAAAGGCAAACCTATGCACGGTCACTATCATCCCGAAACGGGAACGGAGTAGCTTAAATAATTAGCTATGATTCAATTTTAAGCCAGCATCACTACAATTCAAAACAATTATTTGGCATAAAGTTTAGCACTATTTACTTTTAAATACTCTTTGATTTGGTCAAAAGTCATATTCGCCATTTCAGAAGATATTTTGTCTTTGATGGCTCTAAAAGTTTTAACTGTGTCAAACTCCTTTTCAGGTGTTGTTTTTTTAGTTCCAGTCTTTATATTCTAAGATTTCTTTAGGTAATCGTATTTCTAATGATTGATAATTTGAACGAATGTTTATTGAATTATAACCACGAATTCTATAAACGTTTACGATGTGTTTAAATTTCCAACTTATTAAAATATCAACCTTATAAATTGTTGCAGTTGCAATATGTATGCAATCGTCAAAACTAGTGTGACCAACAACTTTTTCTATTACATATTTACTAGCAAGCGTTAAAATTTCATCTGTAACTATTACTCTTTCAATGTTTTTTAACGTTTTCATTGGCATTCAATAACTCTGTTTCAGTCAGGTCGGAGAACACGCAAGCGACTCTCCCTAAATTGACTCTTTCAAAAAGTTGAAGCGTAACTTCTTCAAATTCTTTGTCAAACGCTCCCCTAAAAACTAAGGTGTCAAAATAAAATCTTTGCATTTGTTCAATTTGATTCTGTTTTTCAAAAATAATATTTTTTGCCCCAGTGTATGTTTCTTCACGCAGGCTTCTTAATTGTTTAATAAATCATTATAAACAATCCAACGCGGTCTCAGCCCACTATTCCATTATTCCAACATTCCGCTTCATTTTCTACCGCTCTCTCCATCTTTTTGCCGCGCCAAAAAGGCTGCCCAAGAAAGTGAGGATGCCACCCAGCCACACCAAGTTGATGTATGGAAAAACAATAGCCTTCATAATGATAAAGTCTATAGGCTTTTCTTTTTCGCGCACTGTGATGCTGAACTTTTTAGTTTCAGGATTGATGCGCGTGATGTTGAAAGTCAAGCCCAAGTTTTCCTGCTCGGCAGGTATAGAACTGATTTGATTGCCGTTTTTGGTTTCAATCACAAACACAGGCTCGCTGTTGAAGTTATTGCCCTCTAAAGTTTTAGTTTCTAACACAGCGCTAATCACAATTTTATCTTTGCCGTCAAACCCATCAGGTAAAGCAGGGGAGGGGTTCACGTTTCTGAAAATAGTGTAAGAACTAAGGTTGAAAAAAGTATCGCCCTGCGCCAACTCGTAGGTGCGCGTGGTGTCGCGTAGGGTTTCGTTGTTGGGTACGCTCGAAACGTGCGTAAACACATCTTTAGTCAAATAATGTTTTGTGTCAGGATTAGCCACCAGCCCCATCTTAGGATTGATTTGCGCATTGGGCAACAACTGAAACTTTTCGGTCACCTCATCCTTGTCGTTCTTGCGGCTATAATCAACCATATAGAAGTTATCTACTCCCTCTTTTTTCATGCCCTTGTAGCTAACGTTGTAGCCACCCATGCGGGTTGTGCTGTCGCGCAAAAGCAGAATATTTTCAACTTTTTCGTTCTCTTTAAAAGTTGCGCCAAAATCAACACCGCTTTGGTTTAATGAAATCACTTCCTTCTTGCCTTGCGAAATTAAAACGCCAATCAAAAATACCCCAAAGCCAAAGTGCGTTACCGATGCCGCGCTCACTTTTACTCTTCCTTTCAAAACAAAAATGAGGTAAAACAAATTACCCACCGCAGCATACACCGCAGTAAGCAACATCAAAAAGAACCTGCTTACAAAAGGAAATTTCAGAAACAGCGCATCCGAAATTTTGCTGCCATTGATAATGTACTGCTCCGTAAAATCAATCTTAATGCCAAAGGCAATCGCCACCGATAACGCAACCGCCACTGCAAGCGAAATCCAAATCCATTTAAAGGTAGAAGGCGTGCGCGCACTTTTGTACGATAGATATTGAATAGAAGCCGTGAGCGCAGCCACAATAATGCCAATCCATATTTGAATATTATTGTAATGCGCAATCACATCTTCGGGCGGTGCCAGCTTTAAACCAAACAGCTTATTCCACACCGGAATAGAAGTGGTGAAAGTCATTTGAATGGCACTCAATAACAACACCAACGAGCCAATAAACATCCAAAACTCGCGCGATGCAAGTTCCTCCTCCTTTTCTACTGTAGGTAAACTTTTAAAGCGATAAGCTAGCAATGCGAAAGCAGGAACGAGAAGTGCTGCCAGGTAAATAAGTAATTGTCCTGTCATCCCTAAATCTGTAAAAGCGTGTACGGAGGTGTCGCCCAAAATGCCGCTTCGCGTAAGAAAGGTAGAATACAACACCAAGCCAAAGGCAAGAATGTAAAATATAAACGTGGTGCTGAGGGAGTGATTGGTGTGTTTAAAAATCAGGTGCGTATGCAAGCCGGCAACCAATACCAACCACGGCACAAGGCTCATGTTCTCCACTGGGTCCCAAGCCCAAAAGCCACCAAAACTAAGGCTCTCGTATGCCCATGCACCACCCATTAAAATGCCGGTACCCAAAACGGAAACAGAGAAAAGCGTCCAAGGCAAAGCAGGTTTCACCCAACCTTTGTAATCGCCCCGCAACAGCGATGCAATCGCAAATGCAAATGGAATACTAACAGATGCAAAACCTAAGAAAAGAATGGGCGGATGAATGGTCATCCAATAGTTTTGCAATAGCGGATTCAAACCATTGCCATCTGCAATAAAGTTCAAGTACTCGGGGCGTTGAAAGATAGGCGCCTGCGCCATTTCGTTGCGCAACAATGTGAAAGGATTGCTACCTATTTTGTAACCAAAAGCATAAATACCCAACACCATACTGCCAAGGAAAAACTGCGTAAGGCTTACAACGCCCATCACAGGTTGCTCCCACTCGCGCAAAACTTTGATGCCCACAAAGCCAAGCACTACCAACCAAAACTGCCACAAAAGAAAACTACCTTCCTGCCCTTCCCAAAAGCTGCTGATGATGTATTTAAGTGGCAGCGCAGTAGAAGAGTGTTTCCATGCGTAGTGATACTCGAACCAGTGGTTCAGAATCATGATAAACAAAAGCGTAAAAATGCCCAGCACGCTTAAGCCGTGTTGCACAAAACTGATGCGCGCTAACCTTCGCCACGAATTTTTATTGCTTTCCTCCTTGCTAAACTCCGAAGCGAAGTAGGCTATGGTAGCCACCAGCGTACTGAAAAAACTCAACACCAAAAGAAAGTGTCCCAAATGTCCAAGCCATAGATGCTCGTTCAAAAAACCATTAGAGCCAAACCGCTCAGAGAAAAATTGCAACATTATTTTTTAAATTTAATAGCCCTTAGCACTCACTTAAGTTTGTAATATAGGGCTGCGAATGTAGCAACGGAAATATGTAAAAAATGTTTTTTGGGAAATATTTCATTCATACACCTCGCTGCGGTGTGCCACTTTCAATACCTGAATTTCTTTTCCATCCAAGTCAAATATTATTCTGTAATCTCCTATCCTAAAACGCCATTCACCCAACACAGAATTGGTCAGTCTTTTTGCCTCGCGGAGGTTATCTTCGGCTGCGTATTCAAGCAGTTTTTATATAATGCGTTTTTGAACTTGCTTGTCCAGCTTTTTGAATTCCTTAGCTGCTCTTTCCGAAAAGGTTACTTCAAATGCCATTTGTTAAAGAAGATAGTGAAACCTTTTTTCCTTGTTTAATCTGCTTGCGGCTTTCTGCTATCTGCTGAATGTAGTCTTCAAGCGATACTTTTGTATATTCTATTTGAAGCTTTTCAATAAGGTCTTTGATAAAGGATGCTTCCTTTTTTGATTTTGGCTTTAATACAAAGTAGCTCATATATCGTGTTTTACTTCAAAGATAATTTTATTAAACGCGATGTAATAAAACGTCATACACGTGTTTTAATCTAAAATCCCCTACACGCTCTCCGTTTCCTTTAAAGTAATTTCATCATTCACATATTTGGAAGGGCATTTCATCAAAATTTCGCTTGCACGAAATTGGCCGTCATTCATTTTGCCTTTCACCACCAATTGCTCGCTGCGTTCAAAGTCCTGCGGCTTGGCACCTTTATAAACTACCACTTGCTCATTGCCTTCGCGGTCATACATCGTAAATTTAAAAAAGTTTGGATCGGTCATCGGGTCGTAAATCAAAGGCTGATCTTTCGCCAAAAAGCCCGCAACATTCACTGCTCTCGGGTTTTCCTTGGCTTGTTTAAAATTGGAATAGGTTGTGTAATCACCGGTCATGGCAATAATTACGCCCACAGCCACAGCTATGATGAGTAATAATATAATGTGAGATTTTTTCATTGTTGAAAATTACAGCAGCGAATGTAACAACGGAAAATCTGCTAAAGAGTTTTTTGGGAAAAATTTACGAGAAAAGGCAGGTTTGCCCGTTTGCTTCAAATAGAAACCATTATCACACCCACCGTAATCACAAAAACACCCGCAATTCTAAGTGCTGTAATTTGCTCGTGAAAGTAAAAGTGTGCCACAAGTGTTAATCCCACAATTGTGAGCGAAAAGAAAATCGCACTCGCCACATGCAGCGAAATGTGTTTCAAACTTTCGGTAAATAAAATTGAATTGATAAGTCCGAAAACCAAACCTATTCCAAGGAAGCCCCATTTTTTCACAGGCTGTTTATCATAAATGGCAGAAAAGTTGAAGCCAACATTGGTTAGAATGTTGGCAATAATTGCGGTGTAAAGCAATACGTATTTCAGCATAAATTTTTATTTGGAATCGGTTGTGGCGGCTTTTGCAAACGGCCCAACTTTTTCAATTTTATAATGATTGTAATCGGTGTTGAATGTATCAATAATACTTCTGTCGCTAGGGTCAGGCATTATTCGTACCCACAATTTTAAATAGGCAAATAAATACGCGCGTACTGAAAAGCGATAAAACAATGACGGCTTGGGTAACTTTAGGGTCTCCAGCAAAAAATCATCGAACAAACTGAAATAAACATTTCTGCCTATTTGTTTCATAAATGGCGGATACCAACGCGCAGCAAATTCATCGGCTAATGCTTCCGCAATATTGTGCCCTGCTTCGCTGTAAGCAAAGTTTTGCTTTTCAAATTCTGCGTAGAATGTAAACATCTGATTTTCATCCTGCGGCACATCTTTTACGAGTAGCAATTCACTCATCATCTTCCAGAAAAGATAAATCGCGCGGGTTTCTTTTTTGTCAAAAATATTACTGCCTGTAAGGAAAGTACTCATGCGAATCGGTTCGCACATCAATGTTGCTAACGTATAAAGATTCTGTTCGTTGCTTATCGGAAAGTGACTATGAATGCTATTGAGTTGCGCTGCAATTTGCCTGCCATGTTCGTTGTTACCGTGTTTAAAAAATTCACCAAAAAACAGTAATGTATCATTGTTGCGTTTGCGCGTATTGGTAATGATAGCCCCTTTGCCACCTCTGTAAAGAACTTCCGCAATTGACGGCACCGCAGCCTGCTTGGCAAATGCCACCGAAAAAAGTGAATGTGTAAAAATCGGAGTGGCATAACGTACTTCAAAAGCCAAGTGATTGATTTCAACAAAATCAACTTCTGTATTCAGTTCGGCAATTCTTTTGCGCGCCCAATATGGCTGTAGAAAATTCATATTAATTCATGCACTCGACACAATAAAGCTATGATAATTTTAATGGTTATGCAGTTTCTAAGGTTTGTACTTCAGTTTGGCTAATGCTTTTAAAAATTGCATCCAACCCGAAGGCTTTTTGCCATAAATGCGCGCTAACCTTTTTTGATAGGGTTTTTGCTTTACAAACGATTTAAAGTTTGGAGAAGAAGAATGCCTGATAGTTTTTTCAGCTATTGTTTTTCCGTCTTCATCTATAATGTTGAGTTGCACGAAATTCGTGGTTTGTTGAGTGCAAAAAATTGAAAGAAAAGAAAAGAAAAAGCGTACACATTTTCATCCAAAAAAGAAAAAAGGAAATCAGCGAACTGAATAGGAAATACAATAGGACGAAATTGCTATTTACTGCAAACCACACTTGGTTGTTTTCTTTAAAATTTGTCTGTCTTCTTCAATGCTTTCGCAGGTTTGCCCAGCTACTTTTTTTGAAGAGTATTTCACATCTCTCACATATCCATCGGTACAAGAACACCTGAATTGAGTACATGATTGAACAGTAAAGAATAATGAGAGGGAAAGTAAAAAAGTGAGTGCGCGCATCCTTATTTTTCAATGAATTGAAATTGTTCGTTTCCTTTTTCGAGGGTCATAGATTTGCGCTCCATTTTTACAATGTTGAACATGCGCACTTTGTTTTCAGGGTCAATCATTTGCAGGTCTTTGCTACTGTTAATCAATTGCCATTCGCCAGTTACTTTTTTGTAAACAAGACCATTGATGGTATAAGTTTCGGTAAAAATATTATTCTCTGCAATGTCTAATCTGTAGTCGGCTTTATCAGCTTTGAATTGGTTGGTTTGATCCTTGCTGT
This sequence comes from uncultured Chitinophagaceae bacterium, assembly GCA_964552715.1. Classification (GTDB taxonomy): domain Bacteria; phylum Bacteroidota; class Bacteroidia; order Chitinophagales; family LD1; genus UBA7692. Next base: position 10,399 of record CAZKHZ010000076.1, read on the forward strand.
CTTTAATGTAACTGTTCACTGTGTATGTGCCTACCAACTTCTTAATGAACTGATCTTTGTTACAACCTGTTGAAAAAGCAACAACTGCTAAAAGGATAACTACAATGTTTTTCATTTCTTGTTTATTTAATTTTAATCGTTTAGTACGTCTTCAAAAATACCCGAACTTCTGTTTTTACGAACATTTTTCCATAAAAAATATTTTCCCTGCATTGCTACATACACACCATGTGGAAGTGTTTGCACAAATGCTAATGCACTGCCAAGATTAAAAAGTCCGTCACTACTGCCAAACTTTATCGGTATCAATGCGCCTGTAAGAATAATAGTTTTTTTGAGTTGTGCCTCACCCAAAACTTTTGCGGTGGTTTCCATAGTGTCTGTGCCGTGCGTGATAATGATTTGTTCTTCGGTTGATTTTACACAGTAATTCAAAATCATTTGACGGTCTTCGTCAGTCATATCCAAGCTGTCAATCATCATAATGGTTCGCACTTCTATATCTAATTTACACCTGCCCAGCTCAATCAATTCAGGTAAATGTGTGTTTTTGAAATACAGCCTTCCGTTAATTTCGTCATACTCTTTATCGAAGGTGCCGCCTGTTACAAGAATTTTTATAGCCATAAATTTTGATATTGGATGCGAATGAAATTAATTCAAACACAAGTGCAAGAAGCAGTTTCATACATTATGTTCAAAAAAAACTATAGACTTTTTTATTCCTTCGCCAATGTTCGCCAATGATTTCAAACCGTGTTTTTAATTTTTTACTCTTTTTACTTGCCGTAGCGCATTTGCTTGGTTTTGCCATTGACGTAATTGAAGTGGACAGTGCGCAACTGGCACAGATAAGCCGCGAAATGTTGCTTTCGGGCAATCCCTTTCAACTAACTTTTCTCGGAGAGCCATATTTAGATAAACCGCATTTGTTATTTTGGACTAGTGCATTAAGCATGAAGATATTTGGTGTCGGCAGTATGGCTTACAAACTACCCTCATTACTTTTTGCGGCACTGTGTATTTTTTCTGTATATCGTTTTTCAAAATTGTTTTATGACGAAGCAACCTCTAAACTTGCTGTATTAATTGCTGCATCACATCAGGCAATGTTTATTGCAACAAATGATGTTAGAGCAGATACCATTTTAATGGGTACAGTCATGTTTAGTTTATGGCAATTGGCTGCATTGTATCAATCTGGTAAATTCAAACATCTTTTTTATGCAAGTATGGGCGTTGCGTTTGCTATGATGGCTAAAGGTCCTATTGGTTTTGTGTTGCCGATATTTGCATTTATACCTGCATTATTGATTTCGGGTGAATGGAGAAAGTTAGTCTCGGTAAAATGGATTGTTGGTGTTACTGTAGTTGCAATTTTCTTAGTTCCGATATGTTTGGCACATTACTTTCAGTTTGGTTTAGAGGGCTTGAAATTTTATTTCTGGACACAAAGCTTCGGACGAATTACAGGCGAAAGTTCTTGGCGTAATAATCCTGATATGTTTTTTGTGGTACACACAACTTTGTGGGCTTTTTTGCCCTACAGTTTGTTTCTGCTTCATGGGATTTTAAAAACTGGTGGTGATATTTTAAACGGGCGCGTTGTGCCTGAGTTGTTTTCTTTTTTTGGGCTAGTATTGACTCTGTTTGCACTATCGCGTTCCAACTATCAGTTACCGCATTATTTTTATGTTGCATACCCGCTTGGAGCAGTTGTTGCCGCTTATTCCTTTAGACAACTTTTAGAAAAAAATAATTCATGGTGGAAGTATATTCAGTACTTGATTATTTCACTTGGTTTGTTGCTGCCTATTTTGATTATTTTCTATGTTTTTCCGGCTTCAATACTTATAAAAAGTTTATTTGTTGTAACAGCGATAGTTCTAGTCACATACTTTTCTGTAAATAAGAATGTAGTTATAAGCACTGTTGTAACTTTTGCGTTTTTGAATATCTGCCTAAGCACAGTTTTCTACCCTCAACTTTTAAAATACCAATCTAACTCAGTAATTGGGAAGTATTTGCAGCAGCATTGTGTAGTTGAAAAAAGTATTACAGTTTTTGATTCGTGGAGAGTTTATGCGCTTTCATTTCATGCTGAAATCATTCCTTTTTGTACAAACGATTACGATGTACTAAAACAACGCATCGGCAATAAAAGTCATTTTATAGTCTGCAAACCAGAATTGCTGAGTCAACTTAATGGTGATTATAAAACAAGCGTAATACTTGAGGTAGATGATTTTCCAATTTCTCAGCTAACTACAACATTCCTTAATCCTAATACGAGGGCAAAGGCATTGCAAAAAGTTTATTTGGTAGAAGTAATTGCGCAGATTCAAAAGTAGTATCTAAGGATGCTTGCTTTAGATTGCTGAAAATTATTTCAGCGATATTTTGCTTACCGCTCGTTTGCCTTCGCCTTCTATCACTACAAAATATAAACCTTCCGCCCAATTAGATTTTATGTTTTTTACCTCTGCTTCATTAACCAATATTGTTTCTTTGAATACTTGTTGCCCCATTGCATTGATAACTTTTACGTCAACATTTTTACCTGCAAAATCACTTAAGTTTATGTTGAATTCACCTTTTGCAGGATTTGGATAAACCGTCAGTTTTGCAAGTTCAATTTCATTGATAGAAGTTTCAATTACGCTGTCTCTATTCCATGTATATTCTAAGGTATTATTATCCACCAACACTTTTGCGTAGTAGTTGTGTTGCCATGGCGAAACAGTTGTGTCCAACGACCAACTATCTGCAAACTGACTTTGCTGAATTACCGTTTCAAACGTATTGAAGTTTGCGTACATTGAAGAGTCGCCCACAACAATTACCCAAGTTTGGCCTTTTGGATTTGGGCAGGCGCGCACACTGTCAATTTCATCAATGCAGGCTCTGCGCACGGCAACATAACTTTCATCTTGTCGCCCGAGTATCCAATTGCTGCTGTTGCGCACTTCATCAAAATCTGAGTCCTTAAAATATAAAGACACCTCAGGATTTTTATAAGTAAATATTGCCGGAACATTCTCTTGTCTGTACATCAACATGGCAACATTTTTCTTTTGTGTGATATATGGAAGATGTTCGTTTGAATTTGCAGAAGTGCGTTTATTCCAGTCTTTATTTATCTTACCAGAAGCTGTAATTACAGGGGTTGTGCCAATGGTTGCTACACATGGGAATTGCTGATAACCCAATTTGCCTTTCCAAAAGTCTTGTACCGAAGAAAGCACTACACCATTTCTTTTAAATACTGCAACATCCTGACCGCAAATCACAGAGCTTTTTGAAGCATAACTTGCGTATTCTGCTAAAACTGGAGCATCGTTTGCACTAAAACCCGAAAACTGTTTAAAATCAACAAAGTCAACATGATTCCAAAGGTTGGAATCACGAATCATTACAACAGATTCATACGCAACAAAAGGATGGAAATAAGTACCTGCACTCCATTGGAATATTATTTTGTCAACCTGCGCCATGTCTTTATGAATGGATGGAAGACTATCTATAGGATGCCCGATACGGTGAATGGTATCTAATCTAGCCCTCCAAGAATCAGTAATACTATCTGTAAAAATACTAGAGCTTGCCAAAAAGCCCCCTGCATGTGAGGCTGCTGTTGGAGCTTGCCCCATACCCGTAAGCAGGTAAATTAGGTTATTATGGTTTTGGTTGTATGGAGTAAGGTATTTGCTGTAGTAATTTCTTCCAGCAGAAGGATAAAAAACCCCTTTGTCATTAGTAAGCAACAACAAGTCATTCATCAATCTAACAGATGCCTGCGTGGCAAGACTTTTAATTTCAGCATCCTGTGAAAAGTCAGCAAGGTTCAACAAACCAGATAGACAATAAGGGGCATATACAGAAGAGAAAAACTCATAGAAGCCATACTTTACTTTAAGTTTTAGATAATGGCGCAAACGGTTATCCAAATTTGCATCAATCATTTTGCCATACTTTTCGTGAAGCAACCAATCGCTAGACATCCACATAATCATGTGATTTTCTGACCAATAACCATATAGCCATTGATCTTTTCTTAGCCAAAATGGAATGCTGTCTAAAGCTGGAAGAATTTGTGCATCATAAGTTCCATTAGGCGTAAGGCAGAGAATGCGAATCAACTTTACAATATCAAAATCGACTGTGCTTCTTGTAGGCAGCCCATTTATTAGAGTAGTCAAAGCTGTTTGATTTACTGGCACATTCATGTATGCTTGAATGGTGATGGCATCGTTTGAGAAATTAGTCAAGGCATTGTTTATGTAATCGGTTCGCCTTTGCTCATAGGTTGCGTTGCTGGCAAATAAACTATTAGTAACACACAATATTGAAAACAACAACAGCGCTTTTGTATAGTATTTAAGCATTCTCGGATTTTTTAAAGAATTAGAACAGATGGTAAATATCATAAATGGATGTATAGGAATAGGAAATTATTTGAAACACATTTAAGGAGCATTGGAAATTGTCAGATAAAGTGTTGTGCAAAAGCTCCAAAGCCTTGATAATACAAGGCTTTCAACTGTTTTTATTTTGCTGTTTTTAATGAAGCTACTTACAAAAGGAAAAAACCTTGCTTGTACGCTGACCTGCAAAAGAAAGTTTCATCATCCCATTCTAAAACAAGGGTTATACAACTCACTTAATGATGATTATCAATGTTTTAGTGTTTTACGGAAATGATATTAAGGTTCAACTGAACTTCTAAAGTGTAGAACACAAGGGGTGTCGCCTGCCACATCTTTGCATCATGTAAACGATATTGTTTGCATAACAAAAAAATCTCTCGTCATGGAACTTTTACTTACAATTCTTTTAGCGTTCAGCACGCCAATCGGTCCTTCGC
>CAZKHZ010000076.1:15362-15724 GCA_964552715.1 uncultured Chitinophagaceae bacterium
TTTCACCAAAGACAAAGGCGCTTCTCCTACAGAAGGTTACGGAGACTTGTTCTAATCCAACAACAACTAGGTATTCAACTCCACATTTTTTAAACTCTTAATTTTTTACAATGGAACTTTTACTTACAATTCTTTTAGCGTTCAGCACGCCAATCGGTCCTTCGCCAACAGAAGGCTACGGAGACTTATTTTCTAAAGACAGAGGCACTTCGCCAACCGAAGGCTACGGTGATCTTTTCACCAAAGACAAAGGCGCTTCTCCTACAGAAGGTTACGGAGACTTGTTCTAAGAGTGAACAGTTTTTGAATGCAAATAAAGGCGGGCTACTTAGCCCGCTTTTTGTTTTTATGCCTTTTGCAAA
>CAZKHZ010000077.1:0-15628 GCA_964552715.1 uncultured Chitinophagaceae bacterium
ATTTTTTACTTCCCCTGTTTTCATCCATTTAAAAATATCAAAGTGTCTTAATGATACATTATACATTTTTGCGCCATCTAATTGCCAGTTTTTAAGGAAAACTCTTATACCATCTATTTCATCATTATTACCTTGCATCAAAACAATCTTTCTAAAAAAGTTTAAACTTGAAAAATCCCTTACAAGCTCAGGTGTTGCTAAATCTTTACTACCATCAAATTTAAATGCCAGATTTTCAAAATTTACTCTGGATTTCCTTAATTCCCATTTCTCTATTGCATCATTCCAATTTTTATAGTGAAGGAAATGTATTTCTATTTTGTTATCTAAAAGACCTATTGGGTAAGTAAGGTTTTTTAAACTTCTGTATTCATTTGCTTCTATATACTTTGATTTATAAATTTGCTTTATGTCTTTACTGCCTAAATGAAATGAAAAATTTGATACAAAATCTATGTAACATGGTGCATATAAATATAAGCCAACAAAAGGCGTAGAGTAGGGCAAGTCAAAGTGTTTGTAAAATTGACCCCCCCAACAGTCATTTGCAATAATTGTAACTATATTTTCTTTAAAGTAGCTGCTGTATATTTTTTTTATTATATCCACTTTTGGAGATATAGCCATATTATTTTTATTAATTGTATTACTTTATTTTCTGGATTAAGAGTGGGATTAAATCCCTCCCATGGTGTTCCATTTAAATATCTATAATATTCCTCCTTCATTGGATGAGTAGAATTTGCCAACCACGGCTTAGCACCAGAAGAAAAGTGAAGAATTCCGGGATTAGATTTTAATTCACAATATTCATTTTTATCAATGCCAAAGTAAAATGGAGAAAATTTTTCCTCGAAATAGAAGAAGTGTGTAACATTCCAAAAATATCCTAAATTATACCACTGATTTTCAAACAGTTTATTCATAACATCTTGATCCCAATATACAATTTTTGATTTTTCTTGCTTAATATATGCAAGAGATTTTGATTTGATCTTATATGATCTCCATTTATCTAAATTGATTAACATAACTCCACCGTTAAAGTATGGCGATTCACTATTCATGCCAATCTGATTCTTATGTTCTGGAGACATTATTTCATTAACTGCACAAGTAAAATAGTTTGATGTATCTGTATTCCATAATCTTTCAATAGACGTTCTAACTATTAAATCGCAGTCTAAGTATAATACTTTGGATACATCAGGCGGTAATAATTCTGCTAGAAGTAATCTAAAGTAAGTTGATATAGACACGTGGTTTGTCAGAGGCGCACCTTCAAGAATTGATTTGTTTACTTTGTAAAAATTAAAGTGTACAGACTTTGACCTTAAAAAATATCTAATTTTTCTTCTATTGATGTATGACAGAGAGCTATATAAAATACTTATTTCAAATTCTAAATTCTTATTATTTTGTATTAAAGAGTTTACCATGACAACAAAATGTTGTGCATAATTATTATCTGGGGCGCATGCAACTAAAATCTTATTTTTCATATAAATACCTGTCTATATGCTTTATACAAATTTGGAAAATATCTGTTCGAATAAAAAATGATTTTATGCTTTATTCCTTTTGGTATTATCAATTGTTTGTGAAACCCTTTCACTACCCAATCGTATTTTGAATATTCATGTATTTGTGGCAAGCCAAGTTTAAACTTTTTTCTTGTTTTTTCAATTATTGAAATTATCTCTAGCTTCTTCCTCAACTCTTCCTTTTCGGATTTCATATTGCGAGTAGAGGATGTGTGGTGACGAAAACTGTTCATTACCTTAGATGAATATACAACTGTGGTTTGCTCTAATAATTTTATCCAAAAAAGCCAATCACCACAATAACGCATTTTATCGAATCCGCAATTTAACGGAGCTAAATCCTTTCTAAAAACACAAGCACTTGCATTGGGGATTGTGCAGCGGTAGGCTAAGTAATTTATTATTTCTTCATTACCATCATTCGTGTAATCATTTTTCCATCTTTTTCCGTCTAACCCATCAGCCCAAAAAAAATCACTTTTAATTTTGCCATTTTCATCTACATCGCTGCTGCGACAGTAGGCTAAACCATTTCCGTTTTCAAGCAGTTGAATCAAAGTTTCTAAAAAATTTGGCTCGGCATAATCATCACTTTCTGCTATCCAAATATATTCCCCTTTTGCAAGTTTTATTCCTCGTTTCCATTGCTTAAAAGGGCTGCCTGAGTTCTTTTTGTTATAATGAATTTGTAATTTAGTATTACTCCTATATTCTTCAATTATTTTTCTGCTATTGTCGGTTGAACAATCATCTAAAATTATAATTTCCTTAATCGGATATGTTTGGTGCAATACAGATTCAATACGTTGATTTAAAAACGCTGAATGGTTGTAATTTGGAATAATAACTGATACATCAAATTTATTCATTCGAATGATTGAGTATATTTTTTGTTGCTTCCAAATACTGCTTACCCCATTTTTGACAGGGTTCTAAATGATTCCCTTCTGCCCATTCATTCCATGCATTTATGAAAACAAAATTTTCTTCTTTAGAAAACGGCTTAAAAGTTTTTACAATATGGCTTAACCATCTTTTATATTCATTTGGAGAAGAATTGTGCAGTATTACGGCTTTTTCCCTTCGCCTTGCCGAGTTATCCCACATAGGGGTAAGTCCAGGAAATCTTTTGTAAAGTACAGTTTGTGGATTATTAATTTGCTTATTTACCACATCAATGTAATTCCAAATTAAATCTGAGAGATAAGGAGATTTTTTGATTCCTATTTTATGCAGCAGAGTTTCTATTTTCCCCGGAATTACATAAAGAGGCATCCCATAATGATTAGGGAAAAAATTGAATGACGCATCAAATCCCATTTCTTCGGGAGGGGTGTTGGTTTTAAAGTTTTCGCAACTAATAAGATACAAACCCTTAAAACCGCACTTCAGTGCTTCTTCGCGCCATAATTCAGCAGTTCTTTTTATGTCGGGGAATAGCTCAGTCCTATAGACAATAAAAACGGGCTTCCCATCTACTTTTATATAGCGCTCATCTTTAAAGTAGTCAAATAAAAATTGAATGTGCTGTAGGTCATCTTCATGCGAATATTTCTGTTCTAACAATACATTTTTGAATTCACCATCCCAGTTGCGCGTCCAGTTTTCGTTCGCCCAGCATAAACAAAAGGGAAAATCTGGTTCCCTGGACGCTAATATTTCTCTAACTGGTGTTTCTAAAACTTGCCTGCCATTAAACCAATAATGGTAATAACAGAAGCCCGAAATGCCATACTCTTTCGCTAAGGCAGCTTGAGCATTTCTGCTTTCCGCTAGTCGCAAATCGTAAAAACCTAAATCAGCAGGAAGGTGGGGCTGATAATGACCCTCAAATTTGGACTTAGCTTTAGTCACATTTCTCCATTCTGTAAATCCTTTTCCCCACCATTCGTCATTCTCTGGAATAGGATGAAATTGAGGCAGGTGAATGGCTAAAGCTCGAAGTTTAGTTTCCATATAGCTGTTTTGTCTTTTTAATCACATCTAAATGAGCTGTTTTTGAAACTAAGTCTGGTTCTAGTTTATTCCCTTCTGCCCATTCATTCCAAGCGTTTATAAATAATATCTGATTATTGCTTTGTGATGATTTCATTTTGTTTTGAACGCGCAAAATTTCTTTCTCAAACAACGCTGGCGTGTTGTTCAACATAACAATTCCTTTTTCGCCTCTTCGGGCAGTATTGTCCCATCCAACAAAAACACTTGGAATAATTTTATCGAAATTTTTAGGTTCAATTATTTGCATTATTTCAACAGCCTCTTCATAAGTAAAGAGTTTAAGTTTACCATTGGGCAATTGAAATTTATTGAGATTGCGTTTGAGTCTGCCCCAAGAAAATTCATCATTGTTTGCAAAGGGAAGAATACCTAACTGTGGTCTAAAATTTAAAATTGCATCAAAGCCAAACGAGAGCAACTTTTCATTATCCCACAGGTGAGAATTTGATGCTACAATATAAGGTTCCTTTAACCCATTTTTTGTAACAACACTTTTAATGGTTTCAACGGTTTTAGAAGCATCTGGCAAATCACCTGGGCGATAAATTACAAACAATGGTCTTCCATCAACAGTTATGTATCTGCTATCAGCAAAAAAATTGCAGAGATATTGTGCATGACTCACATCATCTTCATTAGAATATTCCTGCTTGATTAATACTTCCTTTTCATCACCAATCCAGCGCCTTGACCAAGTTTCGTTTGCCCAGCAAAAACAAAAAGGGAAATCAGGCTTCTTTCTTTCTAAAACCTCTTCAATTGGTCTTTGCAGAAGTCTTTTGCCCTTAAACCAATAATGGTAGTAGCAAAAACCGTCAATTCCATACTCCTTAGCCATTGCGGCTTGGGCTTCACGTGTTTGCGAAAGACGCAAATCATAAAACCCTAAATCTGAAGGGAGAATTGGTTGTTCATGTCCTTTAAAATACGGTCTTGCTTTTGTAACATTCGTCCACTCTGTAAAACCCTCTCCCCACCACTCATTATTTTCTTTGATTGGATGAAACTGTGGCAAATAAAGAGCTATGTAACGCAAACTCATTTACTACTTAAAAATGTTATAGATGGTAGAAAATTTTTGCGCAAGTTTATAGGATTTTGATACTTCAATCTCTGACAATCTTTTTGCTAGTTTTTTTAGTTCTTGTAACTCAAACATTAATCCGCGCGCACCATTAAACTCCTTCAACAAGTCAGGAACATGTTGAAAGAAAGAATGCCTGCTTAGATTGGTTAAGTTGTTTTCATCATCAGAAGCAAACGCTAAGTTAAAGTATGCAATTCCATAAAAGTCATCATTCCCATAGCTCTCTTTTACACCACTGTAGCTACCTGAGTATGAAGTAAAGCTTCCTTCTGCTTTGCCAATGGGAGAAATCATTGAACCAACTAAACAACGCTGATTAAACATTTTTGAGTTTGTAAAATATTTGCTGATTAATGAAGTAAACCCCTCTGTTGTAAGTTCTTTAACATGATATGGATTTTCAGGTTCACGAATTTTGTAAGGCACCGTATCGGGTGTGGACATAATTAGTAATCCACCGGGCTTTAAAACTCTTTTAATTTCTGATAAAAACTCGTCATGCTCCGTAGTGTGCTCAAGCGTTTCAAAAGATGTTACTATATCAACCGAAGCATCTTCTAACGGAATTTTTGATGCTGAACCTAATTTATAAATAAGATTTTTTGAATTGGCAGCATATTTTTGATTGGCATGTTTCACTGCATCCTCACTTATATCAACACCAGTAACTTGCTTAGCTGCATTACTTAAAATATTACTGCCATAACCCTCACCCGAGGCAATATCCAGCACTACTTTTCCCTTTACAAACTCACAAGCCAATGCATAGCGATGCAAATGTTCTGCAACACCTAACACACCATCCACATCTGTAACTAGGCGTTCCCCAGTCCATTCTAAGTTATCCATTTTAATCGTTTTCTTCTTTTATAATATCCCAATTTAATTTAGGGCGCACTACTCCTGGAAACACACCAGTATAGTCACCCCTTACGGTTTCTCCGCTTTGTTTATCGGCAATATTAAAACCAATTCTGCCTACATCGTGAAAATGTACCGTAAAAGGTTTGTATGACATTGCAGCCACACCACAATAATGCAAGCCCTCTGTAAGAAAATTTTGTGGCATCCAAACTGTGCTGATATAGATACCCGGTTTGTATTTTTTGCCTTTGTTTAAAATATCATGAGAACTCAAAATATGCACATCTAATTGATTGTATAAATTGAATCCACATACTAAATCATCTGTTTCTCTTAGAACTTGAAAAGTAAATTTTACCCCAACCTGTTCGTCAATTTTAAAGTTTAGTTTATTGGTATAATAGCCATCCACCATTTCTACTTTAAGCAACTTCACTTGCTCATTACCAGGAGCAGTCACCAAATTTTCGTAAGCTATATTTGATGTAATAGTTGTTTCGGCACCTATGTATTGCTGAATAATTTCATCGGTGGTGCCAGCGCTTATTACTTGCCCCTGCTTCATGTAAATACTGCGTGTACAAAGCCTTGAAATAGCATCCATATTGTGGCTGACAAACAAAATTGTTCTGCCTTCGTTGGTGCTTACATCTTTCATTTTTCCAATACACTTTTTCTGAAACTCTGCATCACCAACTGCAAGCACTTCGTCCACAATAAGTATCTCGGGTTCAAGATGTGCGGCAACAGCAAATGCCAAACGCACGTACATGCCAGACGAATACCTTTTTACTGGTGTATCAATATATTTTTGTACTCCGCTAAAGTCAACTATCTCGTCAAATTTCCTTTTTATCTCGCCTCGGGTCATGCCGAGAATAGCTCCATTTAAATAAATGTTTTCTCTGCCCGTAAGTTCAGGGTGAAATCCTGTTCCCACTTCTAGCAAACTGGCAACCCTACCATTAACCTTTACACTTCCTTTTGACGGGCCAGTAACCTTAGAAAGCACTTTTAGCAAGGTAGATTTTCCTGCTCCATTTTTGCCAATAACGCCAAGCACCTCACCCTTTTGAACCTCGAAGTTTATGTCTTGAAGTGCCCATACATAATCGCTTCCGCCATCTGATGTTCTATCGTTGGACTCTGTTACCAATTCATACGGATCTTCTTTGCCACGTGCCATGTGCCACCATCTGTTAAGGTCTTGAGCAAGCGTGCCTGTGCCTACCAAACCTAAACGATATTGCTTATATAAACCCTCAACCTTTATTGCCAGCTTACTCATTACACTGTATCCATAAATGTTTTTTCCACCTTATTAAAAATCAACACCCCAACCACCAACAGTATCACACAAAACACGATTACATAACTTAGGGATGCAAACGAAAAATAACCTACACCTAAAAGTGAAAATTTAAAAGTTTCAATTAAAATGGCAACTGGGTTATACTTTAATATATTGAAAATAACGCCCGATGTACTTGATAAGGGGTAAATAACCGCACTGCCATACATCAAAAGTTGCACCCCGAATTGCAGCAAAAAAGCCATGTCGCGATACTTTGTTGTAAACGAAGAAAAAATGATTCCCAAGCCAAGACCAAGTAGCGCCATTAACAAAATAACAACAGGTATTAATAATAGCCAAACTGAAAATACAGGCTCAAATTCTTTATTAAAAACAAAATAGGAATAGGCAATTAAGAGTAGCAAAAACTGAATTCCAAACTTGATTAGGTTAGAAATAATGATAGATATTGGTGTTACCAATCGAGGAAAATAGACCTTGCCAAAAATGCCCGCGTTGGAGGTAAATGTGTTGGAAGTTTTGGTGAGGCAATCGGCAAAATAGGTCCACATAGTGATGCCAGACATGTAAAAAAGTATAGGGGGAATACCATCTGTAGATAATCTTGCAATGCGGTTAAAAATCAATACAAATGTTATTGTAGTAAAAAGGGGTTGAATAAATAACCAAAGTGGACCAAGGATTGTTTGCTTGTAGATAGAAACAAAGTCACGCTTAACGAACAATACTATCAAATCTCGATAGTGCCACAGTTCATGTAATTTTACATCAAACAAACTCCGCTTTGGTGAAATAACTTCTGTCCAATCTTGCTTTTCTATCACCGCTTAAAATTACATTAACACAATGGCTTTTGATTAAATACTAAACCCTTCAAAACAATGTATAAACAAAAGGAGCTGCTGCACTTCCACCGCCAATTACTACTAAAATACCTACCAATAGTAAAACAATAACAATAGGTAGCAGCCACCACTTTTTGCGCTCCATCATAAATGTAAACAAGTCTTTTAGCGATTCCATAATTGTATTTTCTACCTATTTGAAGTGCGCACAAACATAATGCTTTGAATTTAGCCGCTTCAGCATTTTGATAAATGCTTCAAAAATTTTACTGCGAAGTTGTTTGAAAGTTGAATAACACGGCTTGATGAAACTAAACGATTCCTTTTTTAACACCAAAAGCAAAAAAAGAAATGCCATCGGGAAGTCTCCCGCAAGTATTTCCAAAAATGGAAATACTGATAAAGTAGGTGCTTTAGTGGATAATTCAACGGTGATTGTTGAATTTGACATCCTGAAGAAGTCTAATTAATACCTTAAATACTTTGCCGCAGCTCCATATAGTAGCCGAGAAAGGGTGGATGGATTACTGTGCCGTTTTTTGTTGCCATACTTTATACCAATCAACAAATGCTCTCAGCCCGGTTTCGATATTTGTAGAGGGAATAAATCCGGTTGCTTTAGTCAAGGCACTTATGTCGGCATAAGTTTTTAAAACATCGCCTTGTTGCATGGGCAGATAGTTTTTCACTGCCTTTTTGCCAATAATGCTTTCTAATGTTTCAATAAAGTATCCAAGATTTACGGGGTGGTGATTGCCTATGTTGTAAATTCTGCTTTGTAAATTTTCTCCATTTGTATCAATTGGATTCAACAGCATCACACTGTAAATCCCTGCAACAATATCGTCAATGTACGTGAAGTCGCGCTCCATTTCGCCATTGTTATAAACTTCAATGGGCGTCCCTTCTATAATGGCTTTTGTAAATTTAAAATAAGCCATGTCGGGTCTGCCCCAGGCACCATAAACCGAAAAGAATCGCAAGCCTGTAACCGGAATATTGTACAAATGATTATAGGTGTAAGCCATCAATTCGTTTGCGCGCTTGGTTGCGGCATATAGGCTGATGGGTTGCTCTACGGCATCTGTTTCAGTAAAAGGAACTTTGGTATTTGCCCCATACACCGAACTTGACGAAGCGTAGATGAGGTGTTTAACCTTATATCTTCTACAAACCTCCAATATATTTACGAAGCCAGTGAGATTGCTGTCCGCATAACTCAAGGGATTGCTGATAGAAAAACGCACTCCAGCTTGTGCTGCAAGATGAATAACATAATCTGGCTGGAAGGATTTAAAATGGTTTTCTAAAGCAGGATAGTCGGCAACATCAACTTTTTCAAAACTGATATTCTCAAAAGCTTCTAGTTGCTTTAATCGAGCGTGCTTTAAATCTATATCGTAGTAATCATTAAGATTGTCTAAGCCTAAAACATTGTACCCTTGTAGTGCTAAATGCTTTGCACAATGAAAACCTATAAACCCTGCAACACCGGTGATAACAACTTTTGTTCTATTCATTTTACAAACCTAAATTAATCGGTGTTTTTGTTATTTCATTAAATTACTAAGACCGATAGCAATAAAATGAAGCATACAAAAATCAAAACTTTAATCACTTTAGAATCAAAACTTTTAGGCTTTGTTTTTATTTAAACCAACCATTTTGAACTTTTTATCGTTTTGAATAAACGGATTAATATTTTTGCTTGTGTTGAAAAAGATTTTCGCTTTCTCTTTTTTATTGGTAACGCTTTTTACAGTTCGTGCTTCACACATTGTGGGAGGTGAATTGTATTATGATTTCCTTGGGGGCAATCAGTATCGGGTTACACTTAAACTTTATCGCGATTGTAATTGCATCAATTGTGCTGCTTTTGGAGCTACAGAGTATGTAACCATTACAAACACTGGGGGAACCATTGTTACTCAGTTGGGTTTGCCCTTTCCGGGTTCAAATCAACTTTCTTCAGTAGTTAATAATCCCTGCTTGGTTACTACTGATGTGTGTGTGGAAGAGGCTGTTTATACAGGAACGGTGAGTTTGCCTCCCATTGGCGGAGGGTATAATTTGGTTTATCAAAGATGTTGCCGCAACACTACTAATAATTTAATTGGAGATCAAGGGGCAACGTTTGAGGCACATATTCCGGGTACAGATGTAATAACTAATAGCGCAAATAGCTCGCCACGATTTGATAATTTTCCACCAATCTTTATATGTAACAATGCACCTTTAATTTTCGACCATTCGGCAACAGACCCCGATGGCAATGTGTTGCGGTATTCGCTTTCTGCACCTTTTGACGGGGCTACCCCAAATTGTCCTGATCCAAGTCCAAACTCACAGACGGGTGGTCCCTGCCCATCTATCCCTGATGCTTACAATGCAGTTGTTTACCAAAATAATTTTAGCCCTATAAATCCATTGAGTGACCCTCCTAATAGTGGAGTGATGCGTATTGATTCCATTACAGGAATTCTGACCTGCACACCCAACACACAAGGACAGTTTATTGTAGGTGTTCAAGTAGATGAGTATCGGAATGGCGTACTGATTGGTTTCACTTCGCGCGATTTTCAGTTTAATGTGGTGCAGTGCAATATTCCAATTGCGGCAATTCCTTCAGCCTCTATTGATCCAATTACTGGTATTGGCGTTTACACTGTGGAGTGTGCAGATAGCACAATTACTTTCAACCCAAGTATTTTTAATCCTCCCCCGACTTCTACACCTGTTACAGTGCATTGGGATTTTGGTGTTTCAAACAGAACAGATGATACATCTAATCTCACAAACCCGTCTTTTTCATACCCAGACACAGGTACATATAAAGTTACACTGATACTAAGCAAAGAGATTAACGGACAAGGTTGTTATGATACAGCCGAGGCTATCGTAAAAGTGTATCCAGTATTTTTTCCTGGTTTTGAGT
Organism: uncultured Chitinophagaceae bacterium; assembly: GCA_964552715.1. Classification (GTDB taxonomy): domain Bacteria; phylum Bacteroidota; class Bacteroidia; order Chitinophagales; family LD1; genus UBA7692. The sequence goes on from CAZKHZ010000077.1 coordinate 10,589, forward strand.
TTGTTTCAAACATCAAAGCTGTTTGCTCAAATGTGGGTTTGAACTTACAAGACCAAACAATTTCTACTTCGGGTAGTGTAACCAGTTGGTTTTGGAACTTTGGTGATGGCACTAACAGCACTCAGCCAAACCCTACAAAAAAGTATAACTCACCCGGGACTTTTCCAATTACATTAACAGTGGCTAATGCAAGAGGATGCTCGGGAACATTTAGGGATACGGCTGTAATTTATCCTAAGCCAAAGGCTGATTTTAATGCCCAAGCGGTTTGCGAAAATCAACCCTCCTTGTTCACCGATGCTTCTACAGTTGCTCCAGGAGGAATAACTACCTACGATTGGGATTTTGATGGGCAAGGCAATTCTTCGGTTCGCTCTCCACTATTTTCTTTCCCCAACACAGGAAGCAAGCTTGTTAGATTGATAGTATTTAGCGATAAAGGTTGTAGCGATACACTTTTTAAAGCAGTAGTAGTAAATCCATTTCCAATTATCAGTGCTTCGCCAAAGATAAGTTCGCGTTGTCCTTTTCAACAGGTGCAATTGGATGCACAAGGTGGCGTGAGTTATGTGTGGTTCCCTTCAATTGGTTTAGATAATCCTACTTCGGCTACACCAACGGCAACTACCGATACTTCCACCATATCTTATGTTGTGCAGGGAACTGATGCCAACGGTTGTTCCAACAAAGATTCTATTAGAATTAATGTTTATGGCTTGCCTGCAATAAATGCTGGTGTAGATACTTCGGTATGTTTAAGCTCGGGTAGTTTTCGCGATAGTGTGATGTTGGTGGCAACGGGTGGTATTACATATATTTGGTCACCTACAATAGGGCTTTCGGATGCTACGGTATTTAATCCTGTTTCACGTCCACTTCAAAACATTACTTATTATGTAACTGGAACGGATGCTAACGGTTGCGTGAATGTAGATTCGGTGAATGTGTATTTTCTTGACCCTAATTTGAATTTAATTTTGGAAGATGACAAACCAATTTGCGAGGGGCAAGAGGGCTCGGCAACAGTTATTGACCAAGGCTCTTCTTCGTATCTTTGGACACCGCCAACTTTTGTTTCAAACCCAACTATTTTTAATCCTATTTTTTCTCCTCCAGCAACCACGCAATATGTGTTGAGGGTAAACAACTATTGCTACACCAAAACGGATACTGTAAATATTATTGTGTTGGATTTGCCAATTGTGGATGCAGGAAATGACACCACAATTTATCGCGATAGCGAAGTGCTTTTGAATGGCACGACTGATGGTATTGATTATTATTGGTTTCCAGGAACTGTTGTGGAATCTCCTTTTGCGCTTTCCACTCCTGCCACCCCTCAAAATTCTCAGTGGTATTATTTGTATGCTTTAAATGCTGCGGGTTGCGTGTCGGTTGATTCAGTTTATGTTACTGTATTAGCACTTACAAAATTGCTGTTGCCTACAGGTTTTTCGCCCAATGGCGATGGTGTGAATGATGTGTTTCGCATAGCGCGCAATATGAATTTAGGCACGCTAAAAACTTTCAGTGTATATAATCGGTGGGGGCAGTTGGTGTTTCAAACTAATGATGTGTCGCAGGGTTGGGATGGCACCTATAAAGGTAAGCTGCAACCCTTGGGCACTTATGTTTGGTATGTAAAAGCACTGAACAAAGACAATGAGGAAATTAATGAAAGCGGAAACATAACGTTGTTGCATTGAAGGATATGCAATGATGAAGACTATAATGACGAAACCCAAATCCATTCCAATTTTCCAACTTTCCAAAAAATACTTATTCATCATATAACTTCAATTAAACAATCAATCATGGAATCATTTAGCGAAGATAAAAGTGCCCCTTGTGTAATCACACTAAAACCGCGCGGACCACTTGCCATTACTGGCGATTTTATAATTATTGACGAAGCTGGAAACGAACTTCCTAAAAAGGAAAAGGTATCTATCTGCCGCTGCGGTATGAGCAAGACCTTACCAATTTGCGATGGTGCACACAAAGGGCTATCGTTCGGGCTGTGAGGGGAAATTAATTCACACATAAAAGTTCTTCTATGATTAAAGACTTGCCAGAACTTGTAGAAGCAGGAATAATTTCGGAGGCTACGGCTGCGCAAATCCGACATTATTACTTTCAAAAAAATCCACAGCCACAGAATCGGTTGCTGATTGCCTTTGGCATATTGGGTGCTTTGCTTATCGGCTTGGGCATCATCTTAATTATTGCGCACAATTGGGATGAGTTGGCGCGCTGGTTCAAAACAGTTTTGGCTTTTGTGCCATTAGTTGTTGGGCAAGTTGCCTGTGCTTATACTTTGCTGAAAAAGCAAGAAAGTATTGCGTGGCGCGAAGCATCTTCGGCTTTTTTGTTTATGAGTGTTGGCGCATCTATTTCGCTCATCAGCCAGATATATAATTTGGGCGGCAACCTTTCCTCTTTTCTGCTGGTGTGGATGTTGCTTTGCGCGCCATTGATATATGTAATGCGCTCGTCTATTGCTTCGCTGTGCTATTTAATTGGTATCACCTATTATGTAAGCGAAACGGGCTATTGGTCGCGCTATGACGGGGGAAATCCTCATTTGTACTGGATGCTGTTGTTGATTCCTTTGCCACACTACTATCACCTTTATAAGCAAAATATTGCGAGCAACTTTCTCACTTTTCACCATAGGTTTATTTCGCTTTCTATACTTATTGCTTTGGGCACAGTGGCAAAAAGCTCGGAGGAATTTATGGCAATTGCCTACATGAGTTTGTTTGGCTTGTTTTATTTAATCGGCTCGCTTTTTATTGATGAAGAAAATAATGAGTACAAAAAAATCGGAGCCTTAGGCACGGTTGCCATGTTTATTGGTTTTAGTTTCAAATGGTTTTGGGAGGAACTTAGCAAGCAAGATTTGCGGCTGCTTTCGCCCGAATTTATAATTGCCGCTTTGTTGAGTTTGTTGGCTTTGCTGCTTTTCTTTTATAAACAAAAACGCAAACCCAAGGAGTCTTTCAATCCACTAGAACTTGCTTTTGTAGGGTTCATTTTGATTTTTGTTGCGGGTATTGGTTCTTACATTTTGGCAACAGTGCTGATCAATATTTTTGCGCTGGCAATTGGTGTTTATACAGTGGTGCGCGGGTCGAAACAAAATCACCTAGGCATTTTAAATTATGGTTTGCTGATTATAACAACGCTGGTGGTGTGCAGGTTTTTTGATACCGATATGACTTTTGTGGTGCGCGGCATTTTGTTTGTGTTGGTGGGCATCGGGTTTTTTGTTGCTAATTATTCTATGCTTCAAAAAAGGAGACACCATGAGCAGTAGAAATTGGTTGATAATCCTTTTTGCGGTGATGGTTTTGGCACAACTTGCGGTGCCTTTTAAAATGATTTTTGACAGAGAAAAGGTGTTGAGTGAAGGCAATACTTTTAAATTTAAAACTGCGCCAATTGATCCAAGCGATCCTTTCAGAGGAAAATATATCACGCTCAATTTTGCTGAAAATAATTTTGAGGTTATTGATGGTGAAACTTGGCAAAACGGGCAGGCAGTGTATGTTTTGTTGGCTAAAGATGCGTATGGCTTTGCCAAGATTGTGGATGTTGTAAAGGAACTTCCAGATGAAAGCAATAATTGTGTAAAGGCAAACCTGAACTATGTTGCTACTAAGAAAGATTCAACAAAAACTATTCAAGAATTGAATGTTGAATATCCCTTCGAGCGGTTTTATATGGAGGAATCGAAGGCGCCATTAGCCGAAAGTATGTATTGGGAGGTTTCGCGGGACACTACAAAAATCACTTATGCATCCGTAAGCATTCAAAATGGGCGAGCCGTTTTGAAGGATGTGTTTATAGGTGATGTTTCGATAAGGGAATTGGTGAAGGCGAAGCAGCCATAGACCATTTTTGATAAAACAGAAAAGTCCCGCTTTGTAGGCGGGACGGGCTCTGATATAATAAGTTGTTGCTTGTTATTTTACAATTGAAGTGCCTTGTGCGCGCTCGGTGCTTTTGCGGAACATTTTGCCTGTTTCGCGGGAGTTGTTTACAAAGTAGCCTTCAAAACGGTCGCCATCTGACCAGCTAAAAGTTCCACTGCCGTGCATCATGCCGTTTAAGAAATCGCCTTCGTATTTATCTCCATTCACAAAAACGAACAGACCTTTTCCGGTTCTGCGTCCGTCTTTAAATTCGCCTACATATTTATCGCCACTTGGAAAGGTCATGCTGCCTTTGCCGGTGCGCGTGTCGTTTTCATAAACACCTTCAAAAACATTGCCGTTCGCAAAAGTGTAGATGCCGTTGCCGTTTTTTTTACCTTCCCAAAATTCGCCTTGGTATTTATCATTGCTTTTGTAGAAAAAAGTTCCTTTTCCTGCAATCACGCCATCGGCAAAATTGCCTTCGTAACGGTCGCCATTGGAGTAGTAATAGATGCCCGTGCCATTCATTTTATTTTTTTCGAACAAGCCAGTGTATTTATCGCCATTGGAAAAAGCGTAAATGCCTTGTCCGTGGCGTTTGTTGTCTTTCCAATCGCCTGAAAATATGGAGCCATCTTTCAGTTTTGCTTTGCCGAAGCCATTGCGTTTATCATTTGCCCAAGCACCATCATAGGTTTCGCCTGTAGAAAGGTTGGCTTTTCCTTGTCCGTGTTTTTCGCCTTTTTCATTGTGAGCACCATTATATTTTCCTGGAACAAAAATTTCGTTGTCGTCTAAGATTTCAACTCTGTGCTGAGCCGCTAAAGGCAGGGTGCTGATTGTAGCGCAAAAGAGGATGAGTAAATAGTGTTTCATGATATTAAGGTTCTGTACTTTGTACGCCTAGTGCATGTATAAAGTTTCAATCCAAAAGGTCGTTTTTCCATTTTCTTTCAGTCATACTCTTTTTATACGTTGGTTTTTCTTTCTTTGCGCCCACTTTTTTTTAAAAAACATATAATATATCTGTAAGATATGGCGGCAATAGGTTCAATTCGTAAACGTTCAGGGTTATTGGTGGGCGTAAAATACGCCAAATTTGAAGGTGATGAAACGGCAA
>CAZKHZ010000078.1:0-15527 GCA_964552715.1 uncultured Chitinophagaceae bacterium
TCGGATGCCTTTTTTGTTACCGTATCTTTATTATTATTTTATCAAAACTGATTTGCAATTGCGCTGCATTCGTCTATTTTCGCTCGGCATAAAAAAACAAGCTGTAAAATGAATCTTCACGAATTTCAAGCCAAAGAACTACTCAAAAAGAATGGAGCAAATATTCAAGAAGGTATTGTAGCCGAAACACCAGAGCAAGCGGTGGCTGCTGCCAAAGCTTTAGATGAAAAATATAATAGCAAATGGGTGGTGGTAAAAAGCCAAATCCATGCAGGGGGCAGGGGCAAAGGCACCATTCGCGGAACCGAGCAACGTGGTGTTGCTTTGGCGAAAAACTTGGAGCAAGTAGAGCAAATTGCTAAGAATATTTTAGGTGGTGTATTGGTTACCAAGCAAACCGGAGAAGCAGGTAAGTTGGTAAATAAAATACTAATTGCACAGGATGTTTACTATCCAGGCGAAACCGAAACTAAAGAGTTCTACATTTCAATTCTATTAGATAGAGGCACAGGACGCAACGCATTTATTTACAGCACCGAAGGGGGCATGGATATTGAAGAAGTAGCCGAAAAAACGCCTGAGTTGGTTCACAAAGAATGGGTTGACCCGGCTGTAGGTTTGCAAGATTTTCAAAGCCGCAAAATTGCTTTCAATCTAGGTTTGAGCGGCAACGCTTTTAAAGAGATGGTGAAGTTTACCCGCTCGCTATACAACACTTATATCAATGCAGACGCTGCAATGGTTGAAATTAACCCTTGTTTAAAAACTTCAGACAATAAAATTATTGCTGTTGACGGAAAAATATCTTTAGACGATAACGCACTATATCGCCAAGCTGATTTGTTGGCATTGCGCGATTTGAACGAAGAAGATCCAACAGAAGTAGAAGCTAGCAATGCTGATTTGAATTATGTGCAGTTAGACGGGAACGTTGGTTGTATGGTAAATGGAGCGGGTTTAGCAATGGCTACTATGGATATGATTAAGTTGAACGGGGGAGAGCCTGCAAACTTCTTGGACGTGGGTGGCACAGCAAATGCCGAGCGTGTTGAAAAAGCATTCCGAATTATTTTAAAAGACCCGAAAGTGAAAGCTATTTTGGTGAATATTTTCGGAGGCATTGTTCGTTGCGATAGAGTTGCTCAGGGTATTGTGGATGCTTATCGTTCTATTGGTGATATTCCAGTGCCTATCATTGTTCGATTGCAAGGAACAAACGCTGTTGAAGCCAAGAAATTAATTGATGAAAGCGGCTTGAAAGTAGTTCCTGCGATTCAATTAAAAGAAGCTGCAGAAGCAGTTAGAAATGCTTTAGCATTGTCTTAAAGCATTATTCTTTTAGCTTCTAATTTTAGACTTTCTGCGCGCAGTACTTTTCCTGCTTCTGTTTCACGGAATTTGTAAACAAATGATATTTGTTTAGGTTTTTCATACTTATCAAGATGTTTAGCAATCATATTGCTAAGTTGTTCCATCTGCTTCTCATCATACACCAATGATTCCATTACTAATACAATACGCTCGCCAAGCATTGCATCTTTCTCAGCAGTTATAAAGAATCTACAAGCAATGAACTTGTGCATTTTTTTTTCGACTGATTCTGCCTGAATTTTAATGCCGCCTGAGTTGATTACATTGTCAAATCTACCTTTCCACACAAATTTGGTTGACGATTTTAAATCAACAATATCATTTGTTGTAAAAAAATTTTTGCTAAATAATGGTGCATGAATAATCAAACAATTTCTTTCATCGGTTTCAAAAGTAATGTTGGGTATTGCATTGAAATTTTCAGTGGCATCAACACCATTTATTTTTTTTACTGCTACATGGCTTGCCGTTTCTGTCATACCATAAGTATGGAAAATTAGTGATTTCAACTTTTCAATTTTTGATTGAAGAATGTTTGAAATTTCACCGCCTCCCAAAATTATTGTTGATATATTATTTACTTTTTTCTGAGTGGCTACATCGTCCAAAACATTGGCAAGTTGCATTGGAGTGAATGCTGCAAAATCAAATTTATCTTTCGCTGTTATACCATTCAAAGGTTTTGAAGAAACAGGAATGTAAGTAAGTTTTAGTTTTGCTAAAACACTCCGTACAATCATCATTCTACCACCAATATATTTTACAGGAAGCGCTAAAAGCGCAGTGTTGCCTTCATTAAGATGAAACAGATCAATAGTAGCTTTGGCACTTGAATGTAGCTGAACGCGACTATGCTTAATTAGTTTTGGTTTGCCTGTAGAACCCGAAGTAAAAATTGAAAAAGAATTAACTTTTAGATTTAGAAACGATTGGATGAAAGTCCAAATATCACGCTCCCATTCAGGCAGTTTGTCATTGCTCAAAAGATTTTCTGCTCTTTGTAAAATTTGAGCATTGGTTTCAGTTGAAAAATTAATAGTAACCACCTTTAGTTATACTGCGCGTAATACGCCTATAAGTTTGCCATCATTTTCATTTGCCGTAACGTTGGCTTTAGTTTCTAATGTACTTACAAGCTCGAATGAAGTAGCATTAGAATTAATTGCAGCAATTATCTCAGCTTTGTTTTTGAACAAACTGGCAAATGATTCGATATTGAAAAAATTGCCTTTTACGTCAAGCCCCAATAGTCGTTTACCATTAGTAGAAAAGAAAACTTTATCATCAATTTTTTTCACTTCCATGTAACCAACATTCATTAATTTTTGAAGGTTATCAAATCGAGTTTTGCGCTCGTCTATTTCTTCTTCGTATTTATCAATTTGTTTATTGAGTTTAAAACGCTCGTAAGCAAACATCACGGATGAAATCAATACTTTGCCGTCAAATCTACCTTTTACCAAAAAGTCTTGCGCACCATAACGAACGGTTTCTAAACCCACTTCTTCATCTGTTAATCCCGTAAGTACCAACACTAAATTCCCTGGAAATTTTTCCAATAGATTCTTGATGGAATCAATACCATGACTATCCGGCAAATTCAAATCTTGCAGAATAATATCAAAAGTATGTTGCCCTAAAAGTTCATAAGCCTGTTTGATAGTTTCGGCATGCAATGTTTCAAACACCGGAGCGGTGGATTCACCCAAGTAAAATTTCATCAAAAAGGCATCGCCTGGATTATCTTCAATCAGCAGGACTTTAAGAGCGTTTTCTTGCATTATTACATTTATCTAATCGTGAACTAACTGCACAGCTTTAAACCAAAAGGATTCAATCAACCTGATAACTTTTGCGAAGTCATCAAAATCAACGGGTTTAAGTATGTAACAATTTGCGTGAAGACCATAGGCTTTTGAAATGTCATGGTCGGCATCGGAGGTAGTAAGCACAATCACAGGGATTCTTTTCAGTGTCTCATCGGCTTTCACTTCTTTCAAAACTTCGATTCCATTTTTCTTGGGTAGGTTAAGGTCTAAAAGCACAACATCAGGCTTTATCGCATCTGCATATCTTCCTTTTTTGAACAAAAAGTCCAATGCCATTTCACCATCCGTTACAACATCCATTTGAATGTCGAGCGAACTCTCTTTAAACGCTTCCTGTGTAAGGCGAATATCGCCAGGGTTGTCTTCAACCAAAAGGATGCGAGGTTTCTCTTTTGAGTTTCGTAATAATTCCATACTTCGTTAATGAGGGATTTAATCCATGCAATTATACGCTATTAGAATATTAAAGTTTATAAGCTAGTGGTAAATTATTCAATCAAAAATTGATTCTTCTTCTTTTGAGCGTTCAAAGTATTCATCAATAAGCAAGTTTCTGCCCACGGCAGCGGTAGTTGCTAACACATCGCACCGCTCATTAAAAGGGTGTAGGTTGTGCCCTTTTATCCATTTGAATTTAACATTGTGTTTGCGATAAACTTTTAGGAATTCGCGCCATAAATCGGGATTCTTTTTTTTGGCAAAACCTTTTTTCTCCCAACCAAAAACCCATCGTAAATTTACGGAATCTACCACATATTTTGAATCGGAAGTTACGAGCACATCCAAGCCATCGCGGGTAAGTGCTTTTAGTCCTTCAATTACAGCTAATAGTTCCATGCGGTTGTTAGTTGTAAGTCGAAAACCTTGCGAAAGTTCTTTTTCGTGTTTGCCGAATTTTAGAATCGCACCATAGCCACCTGGACCCGGATTGCCACGTGCTGCACCATCTGTATAAATTTCAACCATCTAAATTGTGCTATTGAATTACTTGCTGCGCAAAGTAATAACAGGAACGATAATTTCTTCTAAAGATATGCCGCCATGCTGAAAAGTGTTGCGATACATATTTGCAAACTGATTGTAGTTATTGGCATAAACCAAGTAGTTCTGCTCTTTCGCAAAAATATAGGATGAAGTTAGATTTCCTTTGGGCAACATAATTTCATCAGGATTTTTTACGGCAAAAACATCCTTTTCTTCATAGGCTAAATTCTTACCCGATTTGTAGCGAATGTTGGTGGTGGTTTGTCTATCACCTACACACTTACTTGGTCTATTCACACGCACAGTGCCGTGGTCGGTTGTAATTAGCAAATTGATATTTTTTTCAGAAAGTTTTTTTAGTGCATTGTGCAATGAGGAATGCTCAAACCAACTTACAGCAAGCGAACGATAAGCTGCTTCATCACCTGCCAACTCTTTTAGCACTTCCATTTCGGTGCGAGCGTGGCTTAGCATATCCACAAAATTGTAAACGATTACAGTGAGTTTGTTACTCATGTAATTCAGAATATTATTTTCAAGTAATTCGCCATTGTGGTGGTTGGTAATTTTTACATACTGATGTTTGATGTCTTCGCGAAAAGTGCTTTTTAATAATCCACTTAGAAAATCACTTTCGTGCATATTTTTACCTTCTTCGTCATCATCCATTTTCCACATGCTTGGATACTTTTTCTGTATTTCCAACGGCATCATGCCTGCAAAAATTGAGTTGCGGGAATATTGTGTAACAGTTGGTAGAATGCTGTAGAAAGAAGACTCTTCTTCCATTCTAAAAAGATTGGTAATTGCAGGTTGAATTGCTTTCCATTGGTCATAGCGAAGGTTGTCAATCAACAATAAAAAGGTTGGCTTTTCATCTTTTAAAAGATTGAAAAGTTTATTTTTTAGAAGTGTGTGACTCATTATTGGAGCATCTTTACCTGGCTCCACCTTTAACCAATTCTTGTAATTTTTTATTATGAATTTATTGAATTCGCGATTGGCTTCTTCTTTTTGAGAGCTGAAAATTTCTAGCATTTGCTCGGCATTGGAATTATCTAGTTCCATTTCCCAATACACCAACTTTTTGTACAATTCTGTCCATTCATTGAAATCAAGATTGTCTTGCATTTTCATGAACAGGCTTTGGAATTCCTTTTGATAATTGGAAGATGTTTTTTCTGTAACCAAACGGCTACTATCAATCACTTTTTTCAATGTAGAAAGTAATTGTTGTGGCTTAACGGGTTTAATTAAATAATCGGAAATTTGTGAGCCAATGGCTTCTTCCATCAAGTTTTCCTCTTCATTTTTTGTAATCATCACACAAGGTAAATGTGTGTGTTTTTCTTTAATGCGCATCAAGGTTTCTAAGCCTGTTAAACCCGGCATACTTTCATCCAAAAAAACAACATCAAAATTTTGTTTTTCCACTTTGTCAATAGCGTCTTTACCGTTAGTAACTGGTGTAACGTTATATCCCTTTTCTTTTAGGTAAAGAATTGTCGGTTTAAGCAAATCAATTTCATCGTCTGCCCAAAGAATGTTTATAGCCATAAATTAAAGATTTGAGATTTGAGATTTTAGACATGAGATGTGAGCATCTCATGTCTAAAATTCTTGTCTGTTAAGTTACTTTTTCACTAACAGCTTGAAGCCAGTTCCGTGAATGTTCAGTATTTCAACGCTTAAATCGGCTTTTAAGTATTTACGAAGTTTAGCGATATATACATCCATGCTTCTTCCAGCAAAGTAAGAATCGGTTCCCCACACTGAGTTGAGGGCAATTTCGCGCTCTAAAACGCGGTCTAGATTTAAAGCCAACATTTTTAGTAATTCCGATTCTTTGGTAGTCAACTTTTGTGTTTCACCTCCAATGCTCAAAACTCTTGTTGCATTATTAAAATCGAATTTGCCGATTTTAAAATCTTCTTGATCAATGGTATCAGCCATTGGCAATCGCTTGAAAATGTTATCCATGCGCAGCGTTAATTCCTCCATGCTGAATGGTTTGGTCATGTAATCGTCAGCACCGATTTTCAGACCTTCAATAGTATCTTCCTTTAATGCTTTAGCAGTTAGGAAAATAATAGGCACTTGCGAATTCAATCTGCGTACATCTTTTGCAAGTGTGAAGCCATCTTTCTTTGGCATCATCACATCAAAAATGCACATGTCATACTTCTCGGCTTTGAATTCACTTAAGCCGTCTTCGCCATTACGCTTCAGCGTAACGTCAAAATTTTTGATTTCAAGAGAGTCTTGCAACAAGTTGCCAAGATTTAGGTCGTCTTCAACCAACAGGATTTTCTTTTTATTAGCCATGATTGCGATATAGTTTTGTTAAATTGACATTATAAACATAGCAATGGTTGCGTGAGTTGTTAAAACATTAGCATTTGTTAGGAGTAAGTACTGTATTCTCTACGGCAAATCTTTGAATCTGCTACAATAATAAACTCGCTTACATCTTAAACGCATACAAATAACTCATTGGCTTGTTAGGATAAATTCCTTCCACCATTACTTTGCCGTTTTTTGATTTTAAAGTATTCAAAAATTCATCAACATTATTTATTGGTTGGTCGTCAATCTGGGTGATAACAAACCCTTTTTTGATGTCGGTGAATTCTGCAATTTTCCCCGGTTTTATGTTCGTTACTTTCACGCCACTTTCTACCCCTAATTGTGCTTTTTCTTTAGCAGAAAGCTCTTCAATATCTAAACCTAATGAACCTAAAATATCTCGGTTGCTATCAACTGTAGCGGTGGTATTGTATTTGTTTTTTAAAACAACTGTTGTCTTTGTCAATTTGCCATTGCGCAAATACTCTACACTAATTTTATCACCCGGACGATAGTTTGCAACTTGCTCTTGCAGCTCTGGGGCGCTGTTTACGTTTACGCCATTTATTTTGGTGATAATGTCTTTCGATTGCAAGCCTGCATCTTTACCGGCACTGCCTTCATTTATTTGTTCAACATACACACCCGTAGGTTTATCCAAACCTGCTTTGTTGGCTATTTCGTTATCTACAGCACGAATTTGCACACCTAAAAATCCACGCTGGGTAACACCGAATTTTTGCAAATCAAAAATCACTTTGCGTACAATATTTGAAGGTACAGCAAACGAATATCCTGCATAGCTTCCTGTAGGCGAAGCAATGGCTGTGTTGATGCCAATTAACTCACCGCCAATATTAACTAAGGCACCACCACTATTACCTGGATTCACGGCTGCATCTGTTTGTATAAATGATTCTATCGCTGAACCTTTTGAGGCTTGACCTTGCCCTAAAATATTGATGCTTCGCGCTTTTGCTGAAACAATGCCCGCAGTAACTGTTGAAGCTAAATTGAATGGATTGCCAACTGCCATCACCCATTCACCAATCATCACACTATCACTGTTTGCGAAATTTACTGAACGGAAATTTTCACCTTCAATTTTTATTAAAGCCAAGTCAGTATCAGCATCGCGTCCTATTACTTTTGCTTTAAAAGTTTTGTTGTTGTGCAGCGTAACATCAATTTCGTTAGCGTTCTCCACCACATGGTTATTGGTAACGATGTACCCATCTTCACTTACAATCACACCGCTACCTGTTGCAACTTTTGGTTGGCTTTGATATGGATTTGGTCCTTGAAAATATCTAAGAAAATCATCACCAAAAAAGTCGCGCATCGGGTCGTGGGGATTGAGCCTCACGGGCTCCCCATTAAATGCCGATTTTATATGCACAACACTTGGCGTAGCTGTTGCCGCAGCATAGCGAAAATCAATAGGTTGTAAAGTGCCAACATTTTCGGCAGAAAGTGCAGTGTGTTTCACCGGTACATTTTCCACAATCTGAACGATGCCTTTTTGTGGAAAGAAATTTTGATAAGCAACTACCGCTACCACCGAGCTAACGGCTGATGCAATTACAATGGTTGAAAATTGTTTGAAGCTCATAAGTTTGAATTTAGTTTTACAATTATTGTTGTACAAATTTAATACGAGGAGGTTTCATTTATATTGCATCAGATTCACCACTTAAATTCATTTAACAACAACTTTTAATGAAAGTTAAATTTCATAAGTATCAAGGCACAGGCAATGACTTTGTGATGATTGATAATCGCAGTTATGGTATAAACCGCGATAACAAAGAATTGTTTGCACGCCTTTGCCACCGTAGGTTTGGCATTGGTGCCGATGGCTTGATTCTGTTGCAGAAAAAGCAAGGATTTGATTTTGAAATGGTCTATTTCAACAGCGATGGCAGCGAAAGCAGCATGTGTGGAAATGGCGGCAGATGCATCATTCAATTCGCTAAGGAAATAGGCGTGATTGAAAATAGCTGCTCATTTCTTGCTATTGACGGACCGCACGAAGGAAGCATTGACAATAATGGAATTGTAACCCTAAAAATGAAAGATGTAAATTCAGTTGAAAGTAATTTCAATGATTTTGTTCTTAATACCGGCTCGCCACATTACGTTAGATTTTTGAATGATATTGATAAGTTAAATGTTGTGGATGAAGCAAAAAAAATCCGCTACTCCGAGCGATTTAGTAAAGAAGGAATTAATGTAAATTTCATTGCAACTAAAGATGAAAATTACATTGCAGTGAGGACCTACGAAAGGGGAGTAGAGGATGAAACCTATAGTTGTGGCACTGGTGTTGTTGCAGCTTCTATAGCGCATTTTTTAAGAAGTGGAAAGAACGATAATCATATTTATGTTGATGTGCTTGGCGGAAAATTGCAAGTAAAATTTCACGAGCGTAATGGCTCTTTTACCGATGTTTTTTTGATTGGCGCAGCAGTTGAAGTCTATGAAGGGGAAGTGGAGATTTAGATGGTAACTGGAATACTACTAATGAACTATTTTATTGTTGTATAAGTTCAAAAATCAAAGCTGACAGTTTTTCTACATCGCCATCTATTGTTCCTGACATATAGCGTTCGTAAAAATTCATATTGTCGGGTGGGTTTAGGTTGAGTGTCAATCCTTTTTCCAATGCAAGATGACGTAAAAATTCTCGTTGCGCGCGTCCATTTCCTTCTCGGAAAGGATGCAAAAAATTAACGCTGTCCAGTATCTCTGCTAGCTTATGTGCTAATGCCTGTCTATCTCTTTTGGCAATTAGCTTGTACTTGAAAATTAAATTATCAATGTGCCGAAAAGCTGTGTCAAAGTGACTTAACGGGAAAAACTGCTGCCCCCTTTGCTTATTTCTACATTTCTTTTTTTGCCCGCCCGCGCATAAATATCCTGAAACAGATATTGGTGAATGGCAAGTAAACTTAAAGAGTCTTTTATTTTGAGCGACTTTGTAGCTAACTCTTTTGAGCGTTTGATTGTAACACCACTCTCTACAAACACCAAGGTATCTATGTCTGTAATACCCAGCAAATTGCGCAGTATGCCTGTTGTGGGGTCGGTGTAAATGGAATCAGGATCTAAATACTTGTATGTATCAGACATGCGCTTTTTCTTTTGCAGCCAGAATAAACTCAGCCAATGTAATTTTACCAATCACATAATCTCGGATAAGTACAATGCCCTTGGGCGTTGGTTCAAAACCCTCAAACATATTGCTTCCTATAGCATTTGCAATATCGTTGAGTGTTTGCAAATCTGAAAACTGAACACCCATGATAGTCAGGTTTTTTTTGTCAACATCAATTGTTTTATACATACTGCGAATTTACAAAAAGACACTAATAATTTCAGCACTTCGTAGGATATTATAGAATAGTAAATTTCATTCATTCAATTCAACAAACTCATTCTTCTTCAATTTCTGATGCAATAGGTTTGCTTTTGAAGAACTAATCTGACTATAGAGTTTACCTCCCTTTTTCATTTTTCTTTTTCTTATATCACATCTGCCTTACATTCGCAATTCTATAATAAAGAAAAATGAAGAAAATATTAATCACAGGAGGTGCCGGATTTATCGGTTCACACGTTGTTCGTTTGTTTGTAAACAAATATTCTAACCATGAAATAGTGAACTTAGATGCACTCACTTATGCTGGAAATTTAGATAACCTTCGCGATGTGGAGGATGCTCCAAATTATACTTTTGTAAAAGGCAACATCACTGATGCAGATTTTATAAATACACTTTTTGAAGAGCACGATTTTGCAGCGGTGATTCATTTGGCTGCCGAAAGCCACGTGGATAGAAGCATAAGCAATCCATTGGAGTTTGTAACTACAAATGTGATTGGCACTGTAAACCTATTGAATGCTGCCAAGAGAATTTGGAAGTGCAACAAGGACAAACCTGTGCCACAGAACAAAATATTCTACCACGTTTCTACCGATGAGGTTTATGGCTCGTTGGGCGAAACAGGTTTCTTTTTAGAAACAACTCCTTACGACCCACAGTCTCCTTATTCAGCATCAAAAGCAAGCAGCGACCATTTAGTTCGTGCTTATTTCAATACCTATAATTTGCCTGTTGTAATCAGCAATTGTTCCAACAATTATGGCTCACATCAGTTTCCCGAAAAGCTAATTCCGCTTTTTATTAATAATGTAAAAAACAATAAACCATTGCCTGTTTATGGCGATGGAAAATACACCCGCGATTGGCTTTTTGTAGAAGACCATGCAACTGCCATTGATACTATTTTACACAATGGAAAATTGGGCGATACCTATAACATTGGAGGATTCAACGAGTGGCAAAATATTGAATTGATTAAGTTGCTTATCAAAATCATGGATCAAAAACTTGGCCGCGCTGAGGGAGAAAGTGAAAAGTTGATTACTTACGTAAAAGACCGCCCGGGGCACGACAGACGCTATGCCATTGATGCATCTAAACTCAACAAGGAGTTAGGTTGGAAGCCATCAGTTACTTTTGAAGAAGGCTTAGAAAAAACGGTAGAATGGTATTTAGCCAACGAAGCTTGGTTAGAAAACGTTACTAGTGGCAACTACAAGCAATACTACGAGCAGCAGTACGCTTAGCTAGTTTTCATCTCAACATTTTTTTGCTTTTTTTTAATAAGGCATAATCTCTAATTTTTTTTATAACATTTGATTAAACAAACAAAACAATCTAAATTTGTTTGGTTAATCAAATGTTATGAGTAAAAATACAATTTTTCTTTTGCCGAAATTAAAGCGGTCACTTGAAATGCTTGGTGGCAATATCAAGTTAGCTCGCTTGAGGAGAAAATACAGTGCTGAACAAGTAGCTGAACGCGCAAATATTGGACTCTCTACGCTATGGCAAATTGAGAAAGGCTCACCAGCAGTTTCCATCGGAGCCTACCTACAAGTTCTTTTTGTTCTTGGTTTGGAAAGTGACATAATAGAAGTTGCATCTAAAGACCCATTGGGAAGAAAACTTCAGGATGCCAATCTTTATGTTGCCGAACGTGCGCCTAAACTAAAACCTACAACTGCGAGCAATGGCAAAAAGTGATCAAAAGCAAATATTAGTTTATGCAGATTGGGAAAACTTTAAACAGCCAATCTTTATGGGAACACTTGCTGTTACACAAGAAAGGGGCAAAGAAGTCTTTTCATTTGAGTATAATGAGGATTGGCTTAGTAATCAAACAGCTCATTACCTCGACCCTAATTTAGGAATGTTTAAAGGCAGACAATATTTGCCAGATGACAAAAGCAATTTTGGAATCTTTCTGGATTCATCACCTGACAGGTGGGGAAGAGTGCTGATGAAAAGAAGAGAGGCATTGGAAGCAAGAGAAGAAGGAAGAAAGGAGAAAACATTTTTTGAGAGCGATTTTGTTTTAGGGGTTTATGACAAACATAGGATGGGTGCACTTCGTTTTAAACTAAATGAGGAGAGATTATTTCTGAATGATAACAAAGCCTTTGCTACTCCCCCTTGGGCTGCTTTAAAAGATTTAGAATATGCAAGTATGAAACTTGAAGATGATGATAATGACGATGCAGAGAGTTTGCAATGGTTGAATATGCTGATTGCTCCAGGTTCTTCTCTTGGCGGGGCAAGACCTAAAGCCAGTATTGTTGATAAAAAAGGAAATTTATGGATTGCGAAATTCCCAAGCAAGAATGATGCTAAAGATATTGGTGCATGGGAAATAGTTACTCATCAGTTGGCGATTAACGCTGGGCTTAATGTTCCCGAAGCAGGTGTTCAGATTTTTTCAGGTAACCACCATACCTTTCTCTCTAAACGTTTTGATAGAAAAAAGGAGCAGAGAATACATTTTGCGAGTGCTATGACCTTGCTTGGTTACAAGGACGGTGAAGACCATACAACTGGTGTTAGTTATCTTGCTTTGGTTGGTTTTATTCAACAATTTGGTGGAAATGTAGATAGTGATTTAGAGGAACTATGGCGCAGAATTGTATTCAATATCTGTGTCAGCAATACGGACGATCATCTCCGAAATCATGGGTTTTTACTTACAGAAAAAGGTTGGATACTTGCTCCAGCTTACGATATGAATCCTGAAGAGAAAGGAGCTGGTCTTACATTGAATATTTCCGAAACAGATAATTCTTTGAATTTAGAAGTGGCAAAAGAAGTAGCCGAATATTTTCGATTGAAAAAGGATAAAGCAGAAACCATTATTACAAAGGTGGTATCTTCAGTGAAGCAATGGAAAGCAGTGGCGGCAAAGTATGGTATTTCAAAAAATAAGATTCAATCAATGGAGAAAGCATTCTGCCATTTTTGAATAGATTTAGACCGCGCAGGTTATACTGTTGGTGGTGGGTATATTTATATAATGCTGTATGCCTACAACATGCAAATTGCTTTTAAAATTACGATAGCGTAATAAACTTTGTGTTGAGAGTAAAATACAAAAGCTTCGTTGCTGAAAAGTGGAGGGGCTTTTTTGTTGTGCCTATTTCTCCATCAATTTACTACTGATAGCAAGAATAGAATTTTCGCTTCTGCCAAACATTTCAACCACTAATTTTAAATCATTGCATTGGTTGATTGTAGTTTTAAGCAAGTCCTCTTCATGCTCACTCCACGCTTCGTGAGAGCGAGGATATTTCTTCCTGAATTCGATAATGGCATCAGTCAGCACGTCTTGCGTTTTCTTTATGCCGATTGCATTTATCTGCAATTTTATATTTTCAATTTTAGAGGGCGTGAGATGATTAAAAGAAGTGCTTGCAAAATGTTGTGCTGCGGCTGAACGCTTTTGCAGTTGGGCTTGTTCGGTAGGACTTTCTTGTTTTTGCTTAGCTTCATAAAGCTGATAGAATGGTCTGATTTTTTTAATGATTTCATTATAGCTTATCCTGCCGCTTAGCAAACCATGAAAAGAAACCTGAGCGGCAATTTCACTGTATGAACTACCTTGTGTTCCTATCAATATTTTACCCACAACCGCAGCGCTGAATCGCAACTTTTTTTCAAGCAATTCATTCTTGTAGCGAAGCAAATTTTCATCACTTAGTTGGATATCAAATTTTTCATTTTTAGATGTGGCTGCATGTTGTTTTGTAACCTCTAAAAACCTGTACCCATATCGTTTCATTTTTGCAGCAGACATACCCGAAACGGCAAGCATCTCTGTTTCATTTCCAGGAGCATTTTCCACCATTTGGTGCAATGTTGTATCATGAAAAATTGTGTATGGCGGCAGATTTAATTCGGATGCAATTTGCTTGCGCAGCAACCGTAACTGCGTGAAAAAACTTTCCGTTTCGGTAACAGGTTTTGGCCGGATGGTTGCCTTTTCAATAGTTGTAAATACCTCAAATTGATGTAAGGGCAGGTCGAACTTTCCTTTTAATATAAGTGTTCCGAATTGAGTTATTTTTAGAATGTTTCCTTCGTTATAAGCTATTTCCGTCACCCCAAGTTGCAACAACTGCATGATGTAATGATTCCATTCTTTTTGACTCAAATCTGCACCTGCTGCATACGTTTTAATGGTGTTTAATTTTCGCTCAAAAATTTCTTTATGCTTTAGCCCACGCAGCACATCAATTAGCAAATTCACCCCAACATTTTCATCCATTTGATGAATACGCACCAATGCAGAAAGTGCCTTCTGTGCAATTTTTGTTCCTTCAAATAGCTTTGGAGGATGCATACACACATCGCAGTTGCCACAATTTTCTAACTGTTGTTGACCAAAATAGCTCAACAAAATTCTTCTGCGGCAATGGCGCGCTTCTGCAAACTCTTGCATCCGTTCCAGTTTGCCGATATTGATTTCCACTTGCCCACTTCCCTCAGCAAATTTGCGCAGCAAAATCACATCACTTAAATTGTAATAAAGTATTGTTGTGCAAGGCAAACCATCTCTGCCGCCCCTGCCTATTTCCTGATAATAACCTTCGATAGATTTTGGTAAATTGTAATGCGCTACAAAGCGAACGTTGCTTTTGTCAATGCCCATGCCAAAGGCAATGGTGGCACAAATTACTTGCACATCATCATTGATAAAATCTTCCTGCACTTTGCTTCTATTTTCGCTGCTCATGCCAGCGTGGTAATGCTTTGCTTTGATGCCCGCTTTTTGAAGTTCTTCGGCAAGTTCTTCGGTGCTGCTGCGCGAAAGGCAATAAATAATTCCGCATTCATTTTGGTGTTTGTTTAGCAATTGAAGCAGGTCTTTTATTTTATCTTGCTTACCCAATCCTGTTTTTACCGATAGCGATAGATTGGGTCTATCAAACGAAGCCACATACAATTCTGGTTCTCGCAAGCCAATCAATGTCAAAATATCTTGCCGCGTAATTTTATCGGCAGTTGCGGTCAAAGCCATCATGGTAGTGGTAGGAAAATTTTCGCGCAGACGATATAGGTTTTTATACTCCGGGCGAAAATCATGTCCCCATTGGCTCACACAGTGCGCTTCATCAATCGCAATTAAAGTAATATTTATTTTTGAAAGAAAACTGCCCAGTAAAGTCAATGCTTTTTCTGGAGATAGATACAGTAACTTCAGGTTACCACTTACGCTTTTGGCTATCACTTCTTGTTCCTGCTGATAAGTTAAACTACTGTTTAAAAAAGCTGCTGAAACGCCATTGGCAAGCAGCGCATCTACCTGATCCTTCATTAAGGAGATAAGTGGAGAAATTACTAACGCAGTGCCTTCTTGCATCAACGCAGGAATTTGATAGCAAAGACTTTTGCCGCCACCGGTTGGCATCAATACCAAACAATCTTTTCCTTCAGTAACATGATGAATAATTTGCTCCTGCAAGCCTCTGAATTCATCGTAGCCAAAATACTTTTTGAGAATTTGATTTGCTGTGTTCATAATGCTCGAAAATAATTAAGCTTCAGAGATTTTAAAATATTGCCATCATCTATTTTAAATTATAGATAATCACATAGTATTATTTATTCACAAAAGATGA
>CAZKHZ010000079.1:0-15274 GCA_964552715.1 uncultured Chitinophagaceae bacterium
GCCATAGAAATGCTACCTGTGTTATTACCAAAGCATAAAACATTAGTAACTGAAACTCCCGAAAGGGAAACACTATCGGGTTGAGTTATTGCAACACTACCTGTTGTTAAGCAAGCGTTAGCATCGCTAATAGTTAGAGCATAATTTCCAGCAACAATATTATTAATAGAATCAATCGCACTGCCATTATTCCAAGCAAAAGTGAAAGGAGCAGTGCCACCCGAAACGATTGCTTTTGCTTTACCTTTATCACCAAAGCAAGTAGCGTCAGTTTTGTTGATTGTGATATTCAATTGTGTAGCACTTGATATAGTTGTGCTCACTGTTTTGGTGCAGCTTGCGACATCAGTTATTGTAACAGTATAATTTCCAGACGATAGGTTTTGGCTTGTGTTTGTAGTATTCCCATTGCTCCATAAATATTGATAAGGAGTAGTGCCGCCACTCACCGAAACTGTTGCTGTTCCAGCATTTGCACCAAAGCAGCTAACTGCTGTAGATGCTATACTTGCACTAATAGAGTCTGACTGATTTACTACAATATTTCTAACAAAGGTGCAGCTATTGTTATCTGTAACCGTAACTGAATAATTCCCTCCATTTAATCCTGAAATAGATGGTGTTGCTGCGCTATTACTCCACAAAAATTGATAAGGTGCAACTCCACCCGAAACATTTAATTGAATTGCTCCGGTGTTATCTATTGAGCAAGCAACCTGATTTATAGTTGAGGTTACATTAAGCACTGAAGGCTGTGTTACAGTAGTTGAATCAGCAACTGTGCAGCCAAATCTATCAGTAATGGTAAGTCTGTAATTTCCTACAGCAAGGTTGTTTCTTGGGTTCGATGAATTGCCATCAACCCATGTAAAAGTATAAGGCGCAGCAAAAGTATCAATCAGAATTTCAATGCCGCCTGTGTTTCCGCCATTGCATAAAACATTGGTAATGGCTTTCGTAAAATTCAAAATTGGAGCAGGTTCAAAGTGAATGGTGTCCGATGCTTTGCAGCCTGCGGTATCCGTAACATTCAGAACAATATCTGTTGATTGATTTACAGGAAACTGATAAGTATTTGTGTTTGCTGTTGCATTGGTTTGCACCTTTTTCCATTGCAGGTAAAAGGGCGCGGTGCCACCATTAATTTTAGGTGATAAGATAGCTTCTGTGCCCGGGCAGATGGTATCAAACATTTGTGCTTTGATAACTGGCGCAGTGCCTACTTTTATGGTAGTAATACTTCCGTAAATAATGCAATTCGGATTTGCCTCGGCAAGTGAATTAGAATCAAGCGAAACCATCAACCGATACCTTGAATTATCCAATGCAGGTGTAGCTGTGAAAGGTGCAAGCGTAGCAGGATAAAAAGCATTGTTGCCAGACGATTGAATGCCCGATGCATTTGCCCATGACAGCCCACCATCCAAACTTCTTTGCCAGCGAAACCAAGAATACAATTGACCATTGGTGCAGGCAACCGAATCGCGAATTGTCACTTCATCGCCTTCGCAGTAAAGTGTGCGCGATGTTTGCGACAAGATTACCGGTCCGCAAATTTTAAAGTGAATGTCATCCAACGCCAAATCGTTGCCGCTGGCAACGAAGGTGTAATTGTCAATACGAATGTTTGCAAAAGGTTGGTTTTCGCTGTTCCAGGTGCCACCAGATTTTTGCCAGTTGTTGAACCATTGCCCAGTAGTGGGTGCCACCGGACCGCTCACCGCCACAATCACGTTATTGATAAAGAAGGCAATATTTGGAAAAGAACCTGCTGGATGAGATTGCGTTCCGGTTTTTAGATTTGCGAGCCATGCGCTGAACTCGTAATCGGTGTTTGGACAAACTGGAACAGAATCAAGTTTGAAAAAAGTAGCTCCAAAAGTTGTTTGATTGGGCGAGCCGTTAATTGCCATAAAAGAGCCGCCATCGCCTGTCCTGTCTGCCCCTCTAAAATCATTGTGCAAACAGTTTGCCGTTGGTCCATCACCCAATGTTTTTACGAAAGTATATCTGCCTTCGGGTCCCAAGCCGCCACTTGTTTGCGAATACACATAAGTAGTTTGGTTCGGTTTGGGATTGCCGATATTATTAAACGGTGCTGCCGCAGTTCCGCTGCGAATACATGCTGCCGAGGTTGTGTTGTTTGGTGTGATGTAGGGCGAGCTGAAAGTACCCATAGAGCCGAGTAAGTTGGGACCCGTTGCCCCATTGCACACTACGTTGCAGGTGCCTACGGTGATAACCATTGTGTCGCGGGCAATGCAGCCATTGGCATCTGTAACTCTAATGATGTAGGTGCTGTTGCGGAACGGACTTGATAATGGATTTGCAAAAACGGTGGATGAAAGTGTGTCGTTAATTGCTGTCCATTGGTAGCTGTATGGGCTCAATCCGCCTGATGCGGTTGGTGATGCACCCACCAAAAAATTTACGCCTTTACAAATCGAAGTGTCTCTCCCTGCATTCGCTTTCAGTGAGCTGCAAACTCCTTGTGCAAACATTGTGGATGAGTAAAAAATAACGGAGAGGAGCAGCAGCGTCAATTTCCGCAATGGAAATAGCTCGCATTTGTTTGGGTAAATAAGTTCTCTCGGTTTCATGGTTCTACACTTCAGGTATTTAGTTTTACTGATAATGCAGGCCGTTTGTTACGTTAGTTTTTCAACTGGTACTTTTATAATTTTTGATGCGAAAATTATTGCTTCGATACATTGCTGAAACCTATGCTTTTAACAAGTATTTCCAACATAAATTTTATTACTTCACAAAACCTTAATGCCTTTTTGTATCAGCTATTTCAAAATAAAGTTCTCTTTGTACTTTCATCTTATGAAGCTGCTTCGTTTTCTGATTGTTATTTTCTTTTTGCAACAATCTTTGCCTGCTTTTTGCTGGGGTTTTTGGGCGCATAAACGCATCAATCGTATTGCTGTTTTTTTGCTACCACCTGGCATGATTGATTTTTACAAAACTAATATTGAATACGTTACCGAACACGCTGTGGACCCAGACAAGCGCAGGTATGCGATGGCGGACGAAGCTCCTCGCCATTACATTGATTTAGACCATTTTTGTGTGTATCCCTGCGATAGTTTTCCGCGCAAATGGAATGACGCTGTGGCAAAGTATAGTGAGGATACTTTAAAGGCTTATGGCATTGTGCCGTGGCACATTCAAACTATGATGTATCGCCTCACGGCTGCATTTAGAATGAGGGATAAGGAGCGCATTCTCAAGGCAAGTTCCGACATTGGGCATTACATTGGCGATGCCACCGTGCCCTTGCACACTACCGAAAATTATAACGGGCAACTCACCGATCAGCTTGGCATTCACGGGTTTTGGGAGAGCCGAATACCAGAGCTTTTTGCCGAAGATTACGACTACTTTATCGGTAAAGCAGATTTTGTGAACAAGCCCTTGGATTACACATGGAAGGTGGTACTACAGAGCCATGCCGCATTAGATACAGTGTTGAAGTTTGAAAAGGAATTGAGCAAAACTTTTCCTGAAGACCAGAAGTATGTTTTTGAAAGCCGCGGCAGAAGCATGGTGCGCTTTTATTCTGAATCTTATTCAAAAGCATACAGCAAAATGATGCAAGGTATGGTGGAAAGAAGAATGCGCATTGCCATTAAAATGGTAGCCGATTTTTGGTACACTGCATGGATGAACGCGGGGCAGCCAAATTTGAATCAAACGGTGTTTGCGCTCCCCACTCCCGAAGAGCTAAAGGAAAAGGATGAGGAGGAAAAAGCATGGAAAACGAAAGGCAAACCTATGCACGGTCACTATCATCCCGAAACGGGAACGGAGTAGCTTAAATAATTAGCTATGATTCAATTTTAAGCCAGCATCACTACAATTCAAAACAATTATTTGGCATAAAGTTTAGCACTATTTACTTTTAAATACTCTTTGATTTGGTCAAAAGTCATATTCGCCATTTCAGAAGATATTTTGTCTTTGATGGCTCTAAAAGTTTTAACTGTGTCAAACTCCTTTTCAGGTGTTGTTTTTTTAGTTCCAGTCTTTATATTCTAAGATTTCTTTAGGTAATCGTATTTCTAATGATTGATAATTTGAACGAATGTTTATTGAATTATAACCACGAATTCTATAAACGTTTACGATGTGTTTAAATTTCCAACTTATTAAAATATCAACCTTATAAATTGTTGCAGTTGCAATATGTATGCAATCGTCAAAACTAGTGTGACCAACAACTTTTTCTATTACATATTTACTAGCAAGCGTTAAAATTTCATCTGTAACTATTACTCTTTCAATGTTTTTTAACGTTTTCATTGGCATTCAATAACTCTGTTTCAGTCAGGTCGGAGAACACGCAAGCGACTCTCCCTAAATTGACTCTTTCAAAAAGTTGAAGCGTAACTTCTTCAAATTCTTTGTCAAACGCTCCCCTAAAAACTAAGGTGTCAAAATAAAATCTTTGCATTTGTTCAATTTGATTCTGTTTTTCAAAAATAATATTTTTTGCCCCAGTGTATGTTTCTTCACGCAGGCTTCTTAATTGTTTAATAAATCATTATAAACAATCCAACGCGGTCTCAGCCCACTATTCCATTATTCCAACATTCCGCTTCATTTTCTACCGCTCTCTCCATCTTTTTGCCGCGCCAAAAAGGCTGCCCAAGAAAGTGAGGATGCCACCCAGCCACACCAAGTTGATGTATGGAAAAACAATAGCCTTCATAATGATAAAGTCTATAGGCTTTTCTTTTTCGCGCACTGTGATGCTGAACTTTTTAGTTTCAGGATTGATGCGCGTGATGTTGAAAGTCAAGCCCAAGTTTTCCTGCTCGGCAGGTATAGAACTGATTTGATTGCCGTTTTTGGTTTCAATCACAAACACAGGCTCGCTGTTGAAGTTATTGCCCTCTAAAGTTTTAGTTTCTAACACAGCGCTAATCACAATTTTATCTTTGCCGTCAAACCCATCAGGTAAAGCAGGGGAGGGGTTCACGTTTCTGAAAATAGTGTAAGAACTAAGGTTGAAAAAAGTATCGCCCTGCGCCAACTCGTAGGTGCGCGTGGTGTCGCGTAGGGTTTCGTTGTTGGGTACGCTCGAAACGTGCGTAAACACATCTTTAGTCAAATAATGTTTTGTGTCAGGATTAGCCACCAGCCCCATCTTAGGATTGATTTGCGCATTGGGCAACAACTGAAACTTTTCGGTCACCTCATCCTTGTCGTTCTTGCGGCTATAATCAACCATATAGAAGTTATCTACTCCCTCTTTTTTCATGCCCTTGTAGCTAACGTTGTAGCCACCCATGCGGGTTGTGCTGTCGCGCAAAAGCAGAATATTTTCAACTTTTTCGTTCTCTTTAAAAGTTGCGCCAAAATCAACACCGCTTTGGTTTAATGAAATCACTTCCTTCTTGCCTTGCGAAATTAAAACGCCAATCAAAAATACCCCAAAGCCAAAGTGCGTTACCGATGCCGCGCTCACTTTTACTCTTCCTTTCAAAACAAAAATGAGGTAAAACAAATTACCCACCGCAGCATACACCGCAGTAAGCAACATCAAAAAGAACCTGCTTACAAAAGGAAATTTCAGAAACAGCGCATCCGAAATTTTGCTGCCATTGATAATGTACTGCTCCGTAAAATCAATCTTAATGCCAAAGGCAATCGCCACCGATAACGCAACCGCCACTGCAAGCGAAATCCAAATCCATTTAAAGGTAGAAGGCGTGCGCGCACTTTTGTACGATAGATATTGAATAGAAGCCGTGAGCGCAGCCACAATAATGCCAATCCATATTTGAATATTATTGTAATGCGCAATCACATCTTCGGGCGGTGCCAGCTTTAAACCAAACAGCTTATTCCACACCGGAATAGAAGTGGTGAAAGTCATTTGAATGGCACTCAATAACAACACCAACGAGCCAATAAACATCCAAAACTCGCGCGATGCAAGTTCCTCCTCCTTTTCTACTGTAGGTAAACTTTTAAAGCGATAAGCTAGCAATGCGAAAGCAGGAACGAGAAGTGCTGCCAGGTAAATAAGTAATTGTCCTGTCATCCCTAAATCTGTAAAAGCGTGTACGGAGGTGTCGCCCAAAATGCCGCTTCGCGTAAGAAAGGTAGAATACAACACCAAGCCAAAGGCAAGAATGTAAAATATAAACGTGGTGCTGAGGGAGTGATTGGTGTGTTTAAAAATCAGGTGCGTATGCAAGCCGGCAACCAATACCAACCACGGCACAAGGCTCATGTTCTCCACTGGGTCCCAAGCCCAAAAGCCACCAAAACTAAGGCTCTCGTATGCCCATGCACCACCCATTAAAATGCCGGTACCCAAAACGGAAACAGAGAAAAGCGTCCAAGGCAAAGCAGGTTTCACCCAACCTTTGTAATCGCCCCGCAACAGCGATGCAATCGCAAATGCAAATGGAATACTAACAGATGCAAAACCTAAGAAAAGAATGGGCGGATGAATGGTCATCCAATAGTTTTGCAATAGCGGATTCAAACCATTGCCATCTGCAATAAAGTTCAAGTACTCGGGGCGTTGAAAGATAGGCGCCTGCGCCATTTCGTTGCGCAACAATGTGAAAGGATTGCTACCTATTTTGTAACCAAAAGCATAAATACCCAACACCATACTGCCAAGGAAAAACTGCGTAAGGCTTACAACGCCCATCACAGGTTGCTCCCACTCGCGCAAAACTTTGATGCCCACAAAGCCAAGCACTACCAACCAAAACTGCCACAAAAGAAAACTACCTTCCTGCCCTTCCCAAAAGCTGCTGATGATGTATTTAAGTGGCAGCGCAGTAGAAGAGTGTTTCCATGCGTAGTGATACTCGAACCAGTGGTTCAGAATCATGATAAACAAAAGCGTAAAAATGCCCAGCACGCTTAAGCCGTGTTGCACAAAACTGATGCGCGCTAACCTTCGCCACGAATTTTTATTGCTTTCCTCCTTGCTAAACTCCGAAGCGAAGTAGGCTATGGTAGCCACCAGCGTACTGAAAAAACTCAACACCAAAAGAAAGTGTCCCAAATGTCCAAGCCATAGATGCTCGTTCAAAAAACCATTAGAGCCAAACCGCTCAGAGAAAAATTGCAACATTATTTTTTAAATTTAATAGCCCTTAGCACTCACTTAAGTTTGTAATATAGGGCTGCGAATGTAGCAACGGAAATATGTAAAAAATGTTTTTTGGGAAATATTTCATTCATACACCTCGCTGCGGTGTGCCACTTTCAATACCTGAATTTCTTTTCCATCCAAGTCAAATATTATTCTGTAATCTCCTATCCTAAAACGCCATTCACCCAACACAGAATTGGTCAGTCTTTTTGCCTCGCGGAGGTTATCTTCGGCTGCGTATTCAAGCAGTTTTTATATAATGCGTTTTTGAACTTGCTTGTCCAGCTTTTTGAATTCCTTAGCTGCTCTTTCCGAAAAGGTTACTTCAAATGCCATTTGTTAAAGAAGATAGTGAAACCTTTTTTCCTTGTTTAATCTGCTTGCGGCTTTCTGCTATCTGCTGAATGTAGTCTTCAAGCGATACTTTTGTATATTCTATTTGAAGCTTTTCAATAAGGTCTTTGATAAAGGATGCTTCCTTTTTTGATTTTGGCTTTAATACAAAGTAGCTCATATATCGTGTTTTACTTCAAAGATAATTTTATTAAACGCGATGTAATAAAACGTCATACACGTGTTTTAATCTAAAATCCCCTACACGCTCTCCGTTTCCTTTAAAGTAATTTCATCATTCACATATTTGGAAGGGCATTTCATCAAAATTTCGCTTGCACGAAATTGGCCGTCATTCATTTTGCCTTTCACCACCAATTGCTCGCTGCGTTCAAAGTCCTGCGGCTTGGCACCTTTATAAACTACCACTTGCTCATTGCCTTCGCGGTCATACATCGTAAATTTAAAAAAGTTTGGATCGGTCATCGGGTCGTAAATCAAAGGCTGATCTTTCGCCAAAAAGCCCGCAACATTCACTGCTCTCGGGTTTTCCTTGGCTTGTTTAAAATTGGAATAGGTTGTGTAATCACCGGTCATGGCAATAATTACGCCCACAGCCACAGCTATGATGAGTAATAATATAATGTGAGATTTTTTCATTGTTGAAAATTACAGCAGCGAATGTAACAACGGAAAATCTGCTAAAGAGTTTTTTGGGAAAAATTTACGAGAAAAGGCAGGTTTGCCCGTTTGCTTCAAATAGAAACCATTATCACACCCACCGTAATCACAAAAACACCCGCAATTCTAAGTGCTGTAATTTGCTCGTGAAAGTAAAAGTGTGCCACAAGTGTTAATCCCACAATTGTGAGCGAAAAGAAAATCGCACTCGCCACATGCAGCGAAATGTGTTTCAAACTTTCGGTAAATAAAATTGAATTGATAAGTCCGAAAACCAAACCTATTCCAAGGAAGCCCCATTTTTTCACAGGCTGTTTATCATAAATGGCAGAAAAGTTGAAGCCAACATTGGTTAGAATGTTGGCAATAATTGCGGTGTAAAGCAATACGTATTTCAGCATAAATTTTTATTTGGAATCGGTTGTGGCGGCTTTTGCAAACGGCCCAACTTTTTCAATTTTATAATGATTGTAATCGGTGTTGAATGTATCAATAATACTTCTGTCGCTAGGGTCAGGCATTATTCGTACCCACAATTTTAAATAGGCAAATAAATACGCGCGTACTGAAAAGCGATAAAACAATGACGGCTTGGGTAACTTTAGGGTCTCCAGCAAAAAATCATCGAACAAACTGAAATAAACATTTCTGCCTATTTGTTTCATAAATGGCGGATACCAACGCGCAGCAAATTCATCGGCTAATGCTTCCGCAATATTGTGCCCTGCTTCGCTGTAAGCAAAGTTTTGCTTTTCAAATTCTGCGTAGAATGTAAACATCTGATTTTCATCCTGCGGCACATCTTTTACGAGTAGCAATTCACTCATCATCTTCCAGAAAAGATAAATCGCGCGGGTTTCTTTTTTGTCAAAAATATTACTGCCTGTAAGGAAAGTACTCATGCGAATCGGTTCGCACATCAATGTTGCTAACGTATAAAGATTCTGTTCGTTGCTTATCGGAAAGTGACTATGAATGCTATTGAGTTGCGCTGCAATTTGCCTGCCATGTTCGTTGTTACCGTGTTTAAAAAATTCACCAAAAAACAGTAATGTATCATTGTTGCGTTTGCGCGTATTGGTAATGATAGCCCCTTTGCCACCTCTGTAAAGAACTTCCGCAATTGACGGCACCGCAGCCTGCTTGGCAAATGCCACCGAAAAAAGTGAATGTGTAAAAATCGGAGTGGCATAACGTACTTCAAAAGCCAAGTGATTGATTTCAACAAAATCAACTTCTGTATTCAGTTCGGCAATTCTTTTGCGCGCCCAATATGGCTGTAGAAAATTCATATTAATTCATGCACTCGACACAATAAAGCTATGATAATTTTAATGGTTATGCAGTTTCTAAGGTTTGTACTTCAGTTTGGCTAATGCTTTTAAAAATTGCATCCAACCCGAAGGCTTTTTGCCATAAATGCGCGCTAACCTTTTTTGATAGGGTTTTTGCTTTACAAACGATTTAAAGTTTGGAGAAGAAGAATGCCTGATAGTTTTTTCAGCTATTGTTTTTCCGTCTTCATCTATAATGTTGAGTTGCACGAAATTCGTGGTTTGTTGAGTGCAAAAAATTGAAAGAAAAGAAAAGAAAAAGCGTACACATTTTCATCCAAAAAAGAAAAAAGGAAATCAGCGAACTGAATAGGAAATACAATAGGACGAAATTGCTATTTACTGCAAACCACACTTGGTTGTTTTCTTTAAAATTTGTCTGTCTTCTTCAATGCTTTCGCAGGTTTGCCCAGCTACTTTTTTTGAAGAGTATTTCACATCTCTCACATATCCATCGGTACAAGAACACCTGAATTGAGTACATGATTGAACAGTAAAGAATAATGAGAGGGAAAGTAAAAAAGTGAGTGCGCGCATCCTTATTTTTCAATGAATTGAAATTGTTCGTTTCCTTTTTCGAGGGTCATAGATTTGCGCTCCATTTTTACAATGTTGAACATGCGCACTTTGTTTTCAGGGTCAATCATTTGCAGGTCTTTGCTACTGTTAATCAATTGCCATTCGCCAGTTACTTTTTTGTAAACAAGACCATTGATGGTATAAGTTTCGGTAAAAATATTATTCTCTGCAATGTCTAATCTGTAGTCGGCTTTATCAGCTTTGAATTGGTTGGTTTGATCCTTGCTGTCTTTAATGTAACTGTTCACTGTGTATGTGCCTACCAACTTCTTAATGAACTGATCTTTGTTACAACCTGTTGAAAA
This sequence comes from uncultured Chitinophagaceae bacterium, assembly GCA_964552715.1. GTDB lineage: Bacteria > Bacteroidota > Bacteroidia > Chitinophagales > LD1 > UBA7692. The sequence goes on from CAZKHZ010000079.1 coordinate 10,362, forward strand.
AGCAACAACTGCTAAAAGGATAACTACAATGTTTTTCATTTCTTGTTTATTTAATTTTAATCGTTTAGTACGTCTTCAAAAATACCCGAACTTCTGTTTTTACGAACATTTTTCCATAAAAAATATTTTCCCTGCATTGCTACATACACACCATGTGGAAGTGTTTGCACAAATGCTAATGCACTGCCAAGATTAAAAAGTCCGTCACTACTGCCAAACTTTATCGGTATCAATGCGCCTGTAAGAATAATAGTTTTTTTGAGTTGTGCCTCACCCAAAACTTTTGCGGTGGTTTCCATAGTGTCTGTGCCGTGCGTGATAATGATTTGTTCTTCGGTTGATTTTACACAGTAATTCAAAATCATTTGACGGTCTTCGTCAGTCATATCCAAGCTGTCAATCATCATAATGGTTCGCACTTCTATATCTAATTTACACCTGCCCAGCTCAATCAATTCAGGTAAATGTGTGTTTTTGAAATACAGCCTTCCGTTAATTTCGTCATACTCTTTATCGAAGGTGCCGCCTGTTACAAGAATTTTTATAGCCATAAATTTTGATATTGGATGCGAATGAAATTAATTCAAACACAAGTGCAAGAAGCAGTTTCATACATTATGTTCAAAAAAAACTATAGACTTTTTTATTCCTTCGCCAATGTTCGCCAATGATTTCAAACCGTGTTTTTAATTTTTTACTCTTTTTACTTGCCGTAGCGCATTTGCTTGGTTTTGCCATTGACGTAATTGAAGTGGACAGTGCGCAACTGGCACAGATAAGCCGCGAAATGTTGCTTTCGGGCAATCCCTTTCAACTAACTTTTCTCGGAGAGCCATATTTAGATAAACCGCATTTGTTATTTTGGACTAGTGCATTAAGCATGAAGATATTTGGTGTCGGCAGTATGGCTTACAAACTACCCTCATTACTTTTTGCGGCACTGTGTATTTTTTCTGTATATCGTTTTTCAAAATTGTTTTATGACGAAGCAACCTCTAAACTTGCTGTATTAATTGCTGCATCACATCAGGCAATGTTTATTGCAACAAATGATGTTAGAGCAGATACCATTTTAATGGGTACAGTCATGTTTAGTTTATGGCAATTGGCTGCATTGTATCAATCTGGTAAATTCAAACATCTTTTTTATGCAAGTATGGGCGTTGCGTTTGCTATGATGGCTAAAGGTCCTATTGGTTTTGTGTTGCCGATATTTGCATTTATACCTGCATTATTGATTTCGGGTGAATGGAGAAAGTTAGTCTCGGTAAAATGGATTGTTGGTGTTACTGTAGTTGCAATTTTCTTAGTTCCGATATGTTTGGCACATTACTTTCAGTTTGGTTTAGAGGGCTTGAAATTTTATTTCTGGACACAAAGCTTCGGACGAATTACAGGCGAAAGTTCTTGGCGTAATAATCCTGATATGTTTTTTGTGGTACACACAACTTTGTGGGCTTTTTTGCCCTACAGTTTGTTTCTGCTTCATGGGATTTTAAAAACTGGTGGTGATATTTTAAACGGGCGCGTTGTGCCTGAGTTGTTTTCTTTTTTTGGGCTAGTATTGACTCTGTTTGCACTATCGCGTTCCAACTATCAGTTACCGCATTATTTTTATGTTGCATACCCGCTTGGAGCAGTTGTTGCCGCTTATTCCTTTAGACAACTTTTAGAAAAAAATAATTCATGGTGGAAGTATATTCAGTACTTGATTATTTCACTTGGTTTGTTGCTGCCTATTTTGATTATTTTCTATGTTTTTCCGGCTTCAATACTTATAAAAAGTTTATTTGTTGTAACAGCGATAGTTCTAGTCACATACTTTTCTGTAAATAAGAATGTAGTTATAAGCACTGTTGTAACTTTTGCGTTTTTGAATATCTGCCTAAGCACAGTTTTCTACCCTCAACTTTTAAAATACCAATCTAACTCAGTAATTGGGAAGTATTTGCAGCAGCATTGTGTAGTTGAAAAAAGTATTACAGTTTTTGATTCGTGGAGAGTTTATGCGCTTTCATTTCATGCTGAAATCATTCCTTTTTGTACAAACGATTACGATGTACTAAAACAACGCATCGGCAATAAAAGTCATTTTATAGTCTGCAAACCAGAATTGCTGAGTCAACTTAATGGTGATTATAAAACAAGCGTAATACTTGAGGTAGATGATTTTCCAATTTCTCAGCTAACTACAACATTCCTTAATCCTAATACGAGGGCAAAGGCATTGCAAAAAGTTTATTTGGTAGAAGTAATTGCGCAGATTCAAAAGTAGTATCTAAGGATGCTTGCTTTAGATTGCTGAAAATTATTTCAGCGATATTTTGCTTACCGCTCGTTTGCCTTCGCCTTCTATCACTACAAAATATAAACCTTCCGCCCAATTAGATTTTATGTTTTTTACCTCTGCTTCATTAACCAATATTGTTTCTTTGAATACTTGTTGCCCCATTGCATTGATAACTTTTACGTCAACATTTTTACCTGCAAAATCACTTAAGTTTATGTTGAATTCACCTTTTGCAGGATTTGGATAAACCGTCAGTTTTGCAAGTTCAATTTCATTGATAGAAGTTTCAATTACGCTGTCTCTATTCCATGTATATTCTAAGGTATTATTATCCACCAACACTTTTGCGTAGTAGTTGTGTTGCCATGGCGAAACAGTTGTGTCCAACGACCAACTATCTGCAAACTGACTTTGCTGAATTACCGTTTCAAACGTATTGAAGTTTGCGTACATTGAAGAGTCGCCCACAACAATTACCCAAGTTTGGCCTTTTGGATTTGGGCAGGCGCGCACACTGTCAATTTCATCAATGCAGGCTCTGCGCACGGCAACATAACTTTCATCTTGTCGCCCGAGTATCCAATTGCTGCTGTTGCGCACTTCATCAAAATCTGAGTCCTTAAAATATAAAGACACCTCAGGATTTTTATAAGTAAATATTGCCGGAACATTCTCTTGTCTGTACATCAACATGGCAACATTTTTCTTTTGTGTGATATATGGAAGATGTTCGTTTGAATTTGCAGAAGTGCGTTTATTCCAGTCTTTATTTATCTTACCAGAAGCTGTAATTACAGGGGTTGTGCCAATGGTTGCTACACATGGGAATTGCTGATAACCCAATTTGCCTTTCCAAAAGTCTTGTACCGAAGAAAGCACTACACCATTTCTTTTAAATACTGCAACATCCTGACCGCAAATCACAGAGCTTTTTGAAGCATAACTTGCGTATTCTGCTAAAACTGGAGCATCGTTTGCACTAAAACCCGAAAACTGTTTAAAATCAACAAAGTCAACATGATTCCAAAGGTTGGAATCACGAATCATTACAACAGATTCATACGCAACAAAAGGATGGAAATAAGTACCTGCACTCCATTGGAATATTATTTTGTCAACCTGCGCCATGTCTTTATGAATGGATGGAAGACTATCTATAGGATGCCCGATACGGTGAATGGTATCTAATCTAGCCCTCCAAGAATCAGTAATACTATCTGTAAAAATACTAGAGCTTGCCAAAAAGCCCCCTGCATGTGAGGCTGCTGTTGGAGCTTGCCCCATACCCGTAAGCAGGTAAATTAGGTTATTATGGTTTTGGTTGTATGGAGTAAGGTATTTGCTGTAGTAATTTCTTCCAGCAGAAGGATAAAAAACCCCTTTGTCATTAGTAAGCAACAACAAGTCATTCATCAATCTAACAGATGCCTGCGTGGCAAGACTTTTAATTTCAGCATCCTGTGAAAAGTCAGCAAGGTTCAACAAACCAGATAGACAATAAGGGGCATATACAGAAGAGAAAAACTCATAGAAGCCATACTTTACTTTAAGTTTTAGATAATGGCGCAAACGGTTATCCAAATTTGCATCAATCATTTTGCCATACTTTTCGTGAAGCAACCAATCGCTAGACATCCACATAATCATGTGATTTTCTGACCAATAACCATATAGCCATTGATCTTTTCTTAGCCAAAATGGAATGCTGTCTAAAGCTGGAAGAATTTGTGCATCATAAGTTCCATTAGGCGTAAGGCAGAGAATGCGAATCAACTTTACAATATCAAAATCGACTGTGCTTCTTGTAGGCAGCCCATTTATTAGAGTAGTCAAAGCTGTTTGATTTACTGGCACATTCATGTATGCTTGAATGGTGATGGCATCGTTTGAGAAATTAGTCAAGGCATTGTTTATGTAATCGGTTCGCCTTTGCTCATAGGTTGCGTTGCTGGCAAATAAACTATTAGTAACACACAATATTGAAAACAACAACAGCGCTTTTGTATAGTATTTAAGCATTCTCGGATTTTTTAAAGAATTAGAACAGATGGTAAATATCATAAATGGATGTATAGGAATAGGAAATTATTTGAAACACATTTAAGGAGCATTGGAAATTGTCAGATAAAGTGTTGTGCAAAAGCTCCAAAGCCTTGATAATACAAGGCTTTCAACTGTTTTTATTTTGCTGTTTTTAATGAAGCTACTTACAAAAGGAAAAAACCTTGCTTGTACGCTGACCTGCAAAAGAAAGTTTCATCATCCCATTCTAAAACAAGGGTTATACAACTCACTTAATGATGATTATCAATGTTTTAGTGTTTTACGGAAATGATATTAAGGTTCAACTGAACTTCTAAAGTGTAGAACACAAGGGGTGTCGCCTGCCACATCTTTGCATCATGTAAACGATATTGTTTGCATAACAAAAAAATCTCTCGTCATGGAACTTTTACTTACAATTCTTTTAGCGTTCAGCACGCCAATCGGTCCTTCGCCAACAGAAGGCTACGGAGACTTATTTTCTAAAGACAGAGGCACTTCGCCAACCGAAGGCTACGGTGATCTTTTCACCAAAGACAAAGGCGCTTCTCCTACAGAAGGTTACGGAGACTTGTTCTAA
>CAZKHZ010000080.1:0-15074 GCA_964552715.1 uncultured Chitinophagaceae bacterium
GTATCAAAGATCGAATTGCGCTTAGCATGATTGAAGATGCAGAGAAGCGTGGCGAATTGAAGGAAGGCAGTGTGATTATTGAACCAACATCGGGCAACACAGGAATCGGCTTAGCCATAGTGGCAGCAGTGAAAGGCTACAAATTAATATTGGTAATGCCAGAGAGCATGAGTATTGAACGCAGAAGATTGATGAAAGCTTATGGTGCAACTTTTGAACTAACGCCACGAGAAAAGGGCATGAAAGGCGCTATTGAAAAAGCAAAAGAATTAGTTGCATCCACACCTAATGCGTGGATGCCGCAGCAATTTGACAATCCTGCAAATATAGAAGTGCATGTGCGCACCACTGCCGAAGAAATTCTTGCAGATTTTCCGAATGGGGTGGACGCAGTAATTACTGGAGTTGGAACAGGTGGACACATTACAGGCGTAGCAAGAGTTTTAAAAGCAAAATTTCCGAACACAAAAATATATGCAGTAGAGCCTGCTTTATCTCCAGTTATCAGTGGCGGCAGTCCTGCACCTCATCCAATACAAGGCATTGGGGCTGGATTTATTCCTGCCAACTTGGACACTTCAATTTTAGACGGGGTAATTCAGGTAAGTAAAGAAGATGCTTTTGCGTATTCCATTCGCGCAGCAAAAGAAGAAGCCTTGTTTGGCGGCATTTCTAGTGGCGCAACTTTGGCTGCCATAGCGCAAAAACTACCCGATTTGCCGAAAGGAGCAACAGTACTTGGCTTTAATTACGATACTGGAGAGCGCTATCTTTCAATTGAAGGTTTGTTCGAGGTATAAATTTGAAAAGATAAACAAACGCAGTTAACGTGATGAAAATTTTCTGTTAGGTTTGGGCGTGCGATTGTTCAATAAAAGATTCCTCTTCCTTTCTTTTCTTTTAATCAGTGTAATGCTGACTTGTGAAAACAGCAAATTGTTCTCACAAGTCAGCATTGATATTTCTGCACCTACCAAACTCACCTCTAAGGCTTCGCGATTTAAGATAATAGGCAAAAATCAAGATGGCTATGTTGTGCGTTTATTTGGCTCGCAAGATATTTTGCAATCCTTCGGCAACGACCTGCGTTTGATTGCTACTCGCACCATTGATTTCAAACAACAAAATGGTCTGTTGCAACACATCCAACTGAATAAAACAGGGGTAACCGTTTTTTATCTTGCTGGTGATAAAAAAAGTACCACACTATTAGCTCAGCCCCTCAGTAGCAGATTTCTTGAAAATGGAAAAAGTGTAGTGATTGATAGCATTGCCGACCGTCCAGAATATGTTACTGAAAACCTGCGTGTTAAGCAATCATTTAACCAACAATTCACCATGTTTTATTACCCTTATTTTGAAAATGACAAAATAGAAAGTATTGAGTTTGTATGTATGGACAGGGCTTTACAAAAAGTATATTCTCGCAAGGTAAAATTTATGCGCCCAGATACCGAAATGGAGACCGCCCGTTTTGTAGTTGACAATAGCGGAAACACCTTTGTTTTCTTTTTAAATACTACTGAAAAAAGAGACCGTACCCAACGTGAAAGCATTACTGTTTACAAAATATCGCAACAAGATGACAACGCCTTGAAAATAGATATTAATATAGAAAGAAACCTGTTTGGCGAATTGTATGTAGATGCCGACAACACAAACAACCAATTAATGCTTTGCGGTTTTTTTGATGATGATAATATTCGTAATGAACCGGCAGCTTATGGCTTTTTCTATCTTTCATTGAGCACCGATTCAGGAACTGTTTCAAAAGTTGCTTACAGCAACTTTGATGCAAACTTTATGAACGAACTTACAGGCAAAAGCACCAACGAAAACAAGCTCTACACTTTCAATATCAAGCGTATAATTTTGCGTAATGACGGTGGCGTTTTGTTTCTTGCCGAGTCGCTGATAAAAGACACGCGTGAAACTATTTTCAACTCTCAATTTTCACCCACATTCAATTCTATTCAACGCACAAGTTTTTATCAATACAATGATATTGTTGCTTTCAGCTTAAATTCTACGGGAGAGGTGGATTGGCAAGCTATTATGAGAAAAAAACAAGTGAGCGAGGAAGACAATGGTTTGTACTCCTCCTTTTTAGTAATGAATGAAAGAGAAAAACTTCGATTACTTTATTTAGATGAAATTACAACTGCAGCATCGTTGCGCGAATATGAACTTACGAGCGAAGGAAAAGTGATTAGCAAAAATTTATTGTTTCAGGAAAGTAAAGATGTAATGATGTTACCAAAAGCTGGGAAACAGGTGTCGCCAAACGAAGTAGTGATACCAAGTTATTTACGCAATCAATTACGCTTGGTAAAACTTACATTTTAAACCAATAGACAAATCGTTTTAAAAATTATCCACTAAAGTAATTTGCTTTGTATCGCCTTTTTACATTTAATTCTCCATTAAATATTTTGCTGTATGCCTTGCTGTTGCTTGCTTTGCAAGCGTCATGGTGGCTTTATCCTGCAATATCAATACAATCTATTACACATTCTGAGCCGTTGAGTAAGGCACTGTTTTCTGTAATTGAAAAACTTCCTTTCGCCAACCTGCTACTTAAAATATCTGGATTTGTTTTGGTTCTTTTAATTGGTGTCATTCTCAATCAGATTGTAACTTCAAATAAAATTATTCAACAAAGAGGTTTTACAACCGGAGCAGTGTTTGCAGTGCTGATTTGCCTAATAAATGGGTTTGCAATTCTCAGTCCACAGTTAATTGCCTTTTACTTTACAGTGCGTATTATTCAAAAGCTATTTTGGGTTTATGGAAAAGAAAAACCCTCTGGCGAAATCTTTGACTTAGGTTGGATTACTGCGCTTTCGATGCTATTCTATTTCCCTTCGATTTGGCTATTAATTTTTTCTATCATCAGCTTAGCAATTCTCCGTGCATTTTCCTTGCGCGAATGGTGGATGATTTTCATTGGATTCTTTTGCCCGGTGTTTGTGGTTTTCACTTGGTATTTTTGGTATGATAAACTTGCAATACTTCCAAGCAACATACTCAATTTAGCCAATATCAGTCAAGTAGATTTTCATTTTACTAATAGAGAAATTTTTGCGTTTGTAGCCTCGGGTATTCTGTTTATATTATCTCTATCTGCATTACCACGCCTTTTGTTTTCCAGCGTTATTCAAGTGCGTAAGTTTACTTCTGTGCTGCTATTGTCAGCATTTTTTTGTGTGTTAAGTTTTTTTATGCAAACTAACAAAAGCAGCATGCACTTGATAACTATGAGTTTGCCTATCAGCATTGTGGCTGCCATGTATCTCCAATCGCTAAAACGAATTTTGATACCCGAACTCATTTTCGGTTTGCTAATTTCGTGCGTTCTAATCATTCAGTTTTTTATTTAAAATATCAGTTCATGAAGTTTGGTGTAGTTGTTTTCCCGGGATCCAATTGTGATAAAGATATGACCCATGTTTTGGGCAATGTAATGGGCGCACAAGTGCGCGAAATTTTTCATAAGGAGACAAACATTGATGATTTTTCAACCGAAGATTGCATTGTATTGCCGGGAGGTTTCAGCTATGGAGATTACCTGCGCACAGGCGCAATTGCAAGGTTTTCACCTGTAATGCAAGCTGTAATAGAGTTTGCTGGTGCAGGCGGAAAAGTATTAGGTATTTGCAACGGTTTTCAAGTTTTGTGCGAAAGCCACCTGCTACCGGGTGCTTTGTTGCGCAACACTAATATGAAATACACTTGCAAGAATGTGTTTCTTTCTGTGCAAACAAACAACTCACTTTACACTTCAAAAACCCACAAGGGAGATGTGCTTCAAATTCCGATTGCACATGGCGAAGGTCGCTACTATTGCGATGAAGCAACTTTGCAACAACTATACGCCAACGACCAAATTCTTTTTAAATACTGCGATGCAAACGGAAATGTCATTCCCGAAGCCAATCCCAATGGTTCTTTAGACAACATAGCAGGAATTTCCAACGCTGGCAAAAATGTATTTGGCATGATGCCGCACCCCGAGCGCGCCTCGGAGTTAGCCATGGGCAATACTGATGGTAGCGTGTTGTTTAAAAGTTTGCTGTCGCCAATTTTAATGTAAGAACAATTCACGCAATCTTTCAACCTATTAGAATGAAACAAGCATACATCATTGACATATTGCGCACGCCAATCGGCAAATTCAACGGCACCCTGAGTAGTGAACGCCCTGATGATTTGGCTGCATACGTATTAAAAGCAATTGTGGCGCGCAACCAGTGGCTAGATGTGAATGAAATTGAGGATGTGATTTTTGGCGCAGCCAACCAAAGCGGAGAAGACAACCGCAATGTGGCACGCATGGCTCTGTTGCTGGCGGGCTTGCCGCAAAGCATTGGTGGAGTAACGGTTAATCGTTTGTGCGCTTCGGGTTTGCAATCTATTGCCGATGCAGCGCGCAGCATTCAAAGCGGCAATGGAGAAATTTATATTGCAGGTGGTGTGGAAAATATGAGCCGGGCACCTTATGTTTTAAGTAAAGCAACGGGCGCTTTTGACCGCGCGCAACAAATGTTCGACACCACCATGGGCTGGCGATTTACCAACAAAGCTTTTTCTAAAGAAGTAACTTTTAGCATGGGAGAAACGGCAGAAAATGTTGCCACAAAATGGAATATCTCTCGCGAAGCGCAAGATGCTTTTGCATTGGCTTCACAACAAAAGTATGAGGCAGCGCACACTGCTGGAAAGTTCGACAATGAAATAGCTGCGATTGAAATTGATAAAGGAAAAGCAGGTAAAGTTTTGTTTGCAAAAGATGAACATCCGCGCACTACTTCTATGGAAGATTTGGCAAAACTAAAACCTGCCTTTACAAAAGATGGAAGTGTAACCGCAGGCAATTCATCGGGTATAAATGATGGTGCTGCGGCTGCCATTGTAGTAAGTGAGGATGTGGTGAAACGCTACAACCTTCAACCTTTTGCGCGCATTGCTGCCACGGCTGTGGCAGGTGTGGAGCCAGCATATATGGGTATTGGTCCGGTGCCAGCAACGCGCAAGGCTTTGCAACGCGCGGGTATTTCAATAAACGATATTGGTTTGGTAGAGTTGAACGAAGCCTTTGCTTCGCAATCGCTTGCATGTATGCATGATTTGGAATTGAATCCCGAAATAGTAAATGTAAATGGTGGTGCTATTGCCATTGGTCATCCGCTTGGCTGCTCGGGTGTGCGCATTTCGGCAACGCTGTTACACGAAATGAAACGGAGAGAAAACGTTCGTTATGCACTTGCCACCATGTGTATTGGCGTGGGGCAGGGAATGGCAGTTGTTTACGAAAATTGCTGATGATGCAATTATTATTGCAAAGGTATTTCGGATATTATTTACTGATACAAGCTGTTAGTTGAGGAATGTTTTCCTCAATTATTTCCAGCGAACATTCTATATTGCTGTTTCTGCATTTTATGTACCTCGTTTTTACGAACACAAGTCCGTATTTCTCAATGGTTTTGCTTTCTGCTGTTACTATTGTTGAATGAGGTGCAATAGATTTTATTTTTTCTGAAAGTAAGCTGTTTGCTTCTAAAATAACTATAACCTTTTCAGAAAAAAATTCATCGCGGATAATATCTAAAGTTTCACTTGTGCATGCTCCACAAAAACTTGACGGGATGATTATAACATCAAAATTTTTTGAAGGTGGCTCTTTTGTAATCTCTTCCAAAAATTTTCTAATATTTTTTTCGCGCTTATAATTATTCTTGTAGGTGTTCTCGCAGCCAAATAGAAGAAACACAGCCGCTACAAGCAATGCACTAAATTGAATTGAATACATAAAATTTAATTCCTTGAGGTAAGTGTTCCCGTCCTATTATTCCTTTTGTACCGAATATAAGAGGAAATATTTTGATATGGTTTTGCGGTGGCTCAATAAATCGTTTGGTTTTGAAATTTGAATCTATTTCCAAAATAATAATTTGCCTGTCTGCTAAAGAATTATATGTGCCATCTTCATTTTCGATTTTAAATTCATTGAAATAAGTCAGATAATAATTTTTGGAAAAATGATCGTAGAGCAACCAATGATATCTCGGCTCTTCCGAAAAATGATCATAAAGATATTGGGAATTTGATTTCTTTTTTATGTTGGCAGGCTTTACTTCCCTGTACCTGTATGGATTATCTATTTTATAATTTTCTTTTTGCCCCGTGTAAATATTATAAGTGTACAAGTAATTATCTGCATTAAATGAATATACAAGTGTTGAGTCCACCAATGTTCTCGAATAATTTTTGAGAAAACCGAAGTAATTCCTTTTATAAATATTGGGATAATAAATATCCAAATCTTGTATTTGGCTGTCCGCAATATTGCATTTCCCTTCAATGGGATACTGTGTAATTGCTAGGGGGTCTTTGAAAACGGTATCATAAATTGCCCTGATGTACATGTATCCGTTTTGCTTATCAAAATGTAAAGCAGTTTCAAATATGTGCGACATATAACATTTTGGGTCGGTTTCCCAATCACTTCTTATTATAGTTTTTAAAATTTTTCCTGTGCTGTCAATTAAAAAGACATTGCCCGAAACTTCGATAAGCAAATTGTTATCGCTCGCCTCACAAAGCATCATAAGCCCATAGCATTTGCCGATTGTGCTATCTAACTGAATTGTTTTCTTTTTAAGCGTATTTATATCCACCATGGTCACCCTTGAAATTTCAGGATGGCAGATGTATAAACGGTTTGAACTTTGGTGAATAAAATCAATGCTGTTTATTTCCATGCTGTCAAAAGGCACAAAAAAGGAATCAATAATTACGCTTTTACTAATTTTGCTGTCGTTGAATTTATTGACATCGCAAGATGAAATCAATAGCAATAGTACACACAGCGCAATGCCCCCAAATAATTTAATAATTGAAAGTACCCCTCGCATAATATCCACGATTTTCCATGTATTTTAAGAAAGCAGGATTTTCAATTCGCCCCATTGTTGACCATTGTTGCCAACTTTCAATTTCCGGGTAAAACCTTCTGATAGTGGTTAAATCTAACTCATCCCCTTCCCAGTTTTTAATCTTTTGCTTACAAATTGTTTTTACATTGCAACTCAGACCTTTAGGAATACAGCGAAGTCCTTTGTATCCCGAAGGGCAAGGATAAACATCTTCTGCTCCACTAGGTAAATTATACTCAATTTTGTCATCTTCGGTTTTATAATACTTTGATTGTACATTTTTGTTCAATGGAACTTCTTCTTTTGAACAACTTTGGAAAAGCACGCAAATGGTTAATGCGAAAATGATTTCAAATCCTGATTTGAGGCTTCTTTAATTTACAATAAATAATTGCTGCAAGCAGGGCTTCTTTTCATCTCTTAACTATGTTTTAAAGCCTTATTTATCCCTGATTACATGGATACTAAGTGGTTTTTATGTAGTATGATTCCCGACTCACCCTTGTTTACGAAAAATTCTAATCGGGTTTTATCAACTCAACCAATTCACTTAAACTCGAAATACTTGCATCGGCTAAGTGTTGAAGTGATGTATCTAAATCGCTGATGTTTCCTACATAAATTGTTTTCATTCCGGCATTTCTGCCAAACTGCAAATCAGTTAAAGAATCACCAACCATAATACTTTTGCTTAAATCCAAACCTTCAAAATCTTTGGTTGCTCGTATTGCCATCCCTATATCTGGCTTACGTAATTTATAATCGGGCGAAGCCAATCCTGTGGCGGCATACACCGCATGAATATTGCCGCCTTCTTTGCGAATTTCCTTACGCATTTCTTCATGAATAAAATCTAAATCTTGCTGCGACATCAAGCCCTTGCCTACACCCTGCTGGTTGGTAACTACAATAATTCTTTTAAAAAAATGGGAGAGTTTGTTGATGGATTCTACCGCTTTTTCGAGAAAAATAAATTCATCCCATTGCTTTACATAATCGTTCGGATAATGCAGATTGATTACCCCATCGCGGTCTAAAAAAAGTGCCCATGTTTTATCAATTGCAAAGGGAAGTTTCATTTCGTTGGCAAAGAAAACTATTTGGCTAAAGAACTCACCTAAACTTCTTCACTGGTATCAAATATGGAATATTGGAATACCCATCACAGTTTTTGGTCATTCCGCCATTCCATCATTCCAATATTCCATTCTTCCACTAAAAAAAACTCTCTTTTCTTGAATGGAAAATTTGACGGACATTTGCGCCCACTTATGCAAGAGTTATTCGACAAAGCAAATTCAATTCTAGAGGAAATAAAACAAGCGCAACCCACTAATGCCGAGGCGCTGGAACAATTTCGCATTCAATATTTAGGTAGTAAGAATGTGTTGAAGGATTTGTTTGGGGCAATGGCGCAATTGCCACCCGAGCGCAAAAAGGAATACGGGCAATTGATGAACACCCTGAAAACCGAAGCCGAACTGAAGTATGAAAATTTAAAACTTAACCTTGAAGGCGACACCAAAAAGCAAAGTGCCGCAACAGTGGATGTTACGGCTCCTGCCTATACCTTTAAAGTAGGCACGCGCCACCCCATCAGCATCATACGCAACAAGATGATTGAGATTTTTAGTCGCATTGGTTTCACGGTTGCCGAGGGTCCCGAAATTGAAGACGACTGGCATAACTTCACCGCGCTGAACACGCCAGAAGACCACCCTGCGCGCGACATGCAAGACACTTTTTTTCTTGATAACTCCATGCAGCACATGCTGCGCTCGCAAACTTCTACTGTTCAAATCAGGGTGATGGAGCAACAAAAGCCTCCTATTAGAATTATTTGCCCAGGGCGCGTATATCGCAATGAAACTATTTCGGCTCGCGCGCATTGCACTTTTCATCAAGTTGAAGGTTTGTATATTGATAAAGATGTGTCGTTTGCCGACCTGAAACAAACCATGCTCTACTTTGCACAAGAAATGTTTGGTAAAGATGTGCAGGTGCGTTTTCGCCCTTCGTTTTTCCCATTCACCGAGCCAAGTGCCGAAATGGACATTAGTTGTTTTGTATGTAACCAAAAAGGTTGCCCTGTGTGCAAGCAAAGCGGCTGGGTAGAAATTGGCGGCTGCGGCATGGTAGATCCTGCTGTGTTAGAAAACTGCAAAATTGACCATGAAGTTTACTCAGGTTTCGCCTTTGGTATGGGCATCGAGCGCATCACAATGTTAAAATACCGGATCAACGATTTGCGCCTATTTTTTGAAAATGATGTGCGGTTCTTAAAACAATTTGAAAGTGCGGTGTAGGGGAAAGTGCGCCAAAATGTCCGTTTGTTATGCACAATTGTCCATCTAACTCGCACAAATGCACAACTGACTGCCCCAAATCAGTAACAGACTCAATCAAAAGAACAACGGACTCGAACATTTTAACAACTAACTACGTCAAATTAACATCTAAGAGCCTCAAATCCATTTCTAAGTGAAACAAGTTAATAACTAACTGCCCCAAAACCCTTTCTAAGTCGCCCAAAAGTTCAACTAACAAGTAAAAAGCAGTTTTGAAGCATTCAAACCAGATTTTTTCAAAAAACAAAACATGAGTAACATTAAAAAGATTGCAGTTTGTGGAGCAGGCACAATGGGTGCTGGTATAGCGCAGGTTTTTGCCCAACATAATTTTGAGGTTTTAATTTTTGATTTGACTGAAAATCAAACCCAAAAAGCAATTGAGACCATAGAAAAAAACCTAAGTGTAGCTATTGAAAAAGGTAAGCTGAAAGCCGAAGAAAAAGTTGCTGCGCTAGCAAAAATCAAAACCACTTCTGTTTTAGCTGATGTTAAAGCCGATTTGGTTATTGAAGCAATCGTAGAAAAATTGGAGGTTAAACAGGAGCTATTTGCAAGCCTTGCTGCCAACAATTCACCTGAAACTATTTTTGCTACTAACACTTCTTCCATTTCTGTAACCCGCATTGCCAAAGGCATACAAAACCCGGGTCGCGTGTTAGGTATGCACTTTTTCAACCCAGCCCACTTGATGAAATTGGTAGAAATTATTGCCGGTGTCGAAACAAACCCCGAAACCGTTAAAACGGTTCAAGAACTTACACAAGCCATTGGCAAAACCCCTGCTTTGTGTAAAGATTCTCCGGGCTTTATTGTAAATCGCGTTGCCCGCCATTACTACGTTGAAAGCCTTAAAATATTGGAAGAAAATGCAGGTTCGGTAGAAAATATTGATGCGCTTTTAGAAAGTGCAGGCTTTAAAATGGGACCCTTTAAACTGATGGATACCATTGGCAACGACATCAATTTTGCCGTAACTTCTTCGCTTTTCGAATCCTTTCATCAGGATGCAAAATTTCGCCCATCGCGCATTCAACAACAAAAAGTAGATGCAGGGCATTTGGGCAAAAAAACAGGCAAAGGTTTTTACAGCTATTGAGTTTTCCGATCCAATATTTATTTTTCTAAAACCAATGCCTGGGGAAGCATTAAAAGAAAAGGCAAAGACTTTTCGTATTCGAGTTCGTCATAAAACAGACCTAATCTTGCAAGATTGAAATAATAGGATTTTAAGTTTGTGTAATAGTGATACTCGCTGCTAATAAACCATCCCTTTTCGCCTATCATTGAACTTAAAAACCATTTCTCAAGTAAGCGTCCTGTTCTGCCGTTGCCATCATTGAATGGATGTATTTTTACAAAAACTAAATGTAGCAATGCTGCATAGTAAAAAATCTCTTCTGTATTCAGCTTGCATTTTAATAAGGCATCTAATTCATCCCATAGTTTTTCAAACTCTCTTTTTACAAACTTGGCATTGACTGCTTCGTATTGTATGCGTTGTGTTTGCTGCTCCATGATTAGCATATTAACAACTCTTACTACACCTCTTTGCGATTCAGGCAGAAGATGCTTGGTAGCAATGCTATGCGATTTCAAAAAGTTTTGGAGCGTAAGCTTATTGTCTCTTGCAAATTCATACGCTTCATACAAATCGTTAGGCTTTTCGGTGAGGTTTGGCAGGTACTCTATGTTCAGCACTTTGTGTTTTACATAACTGTCCACTTCCATTTCCTCACCTTCTATTTTTGAGGATGACATAACAGAAACAGCCGTAGAAAATTTCAAATTTTCTGCTGTCCACTCCCTGTTTCTTACTTCCGTCAAGGCATCGTCAATATTTACATCTAATTGCGATAAGTAAGTTTTGTAAAATTTGTCTGTAAGTAGCTTTCCCATTATCTAAAACCTAAAGTGGCAAATACTTGCTTTTTCATGTCCAAATGTATGTTTATTTATTGCTAAAATTTCTAGGCTTTCCACCTTGTTTATTTAACAAAAGCAACAACATCCTGATATTCAGCAAGCCCTCCGAAAATAGCTTTCTTCCAAAACTTCTAAATCAAACCTCTAAATTCTAACTTCTAAAAACCTTTAGCCTATTTTTGCCAAATGAGCAAAATGGGAAAAGTGTTGGTGGCTATGAGCGGTGGAATTGACTCTACCGTAAGCGCGGTGATGTTGCACGAACAAGGTTATGAAGTAATTGGCATTACCATGAAAACATGGGACTATGCCAACAGCGGTGGCGCAAAAAAAGAAACGGGTTGTTGCAGTTTAGATTCTATCAACGATGCCCGCCAAGTAGCTGTGGAGTTGGGTTTCAATCATTACATCATTGACATTCGTGAAGAGTTCGGCAACTTTGTAATAGATAATTTTGTAGATGAATATCTGGCGGGCAGAACGCCCAATCCCTGCGTGCTTTGTAACACGCACATAAAATGGGAATCGTTGCTAAAAAAAGCCGATGCTATGGATTGCGCCTTTATTGCAACGGGGCATTACGCAAAAGTGCGCAACGAAAACAACCGATATGTAATTTCAAAAGGGCTGGATGAAAACAAAGACCAAAGCTACGTGCTGTGGGGGGTAAGCCAGCAATGTCTTAGTCGCACTATATTTCCTATTGGTGGTTTTCACAAACCAGCTATTCGCCAAATGGCGCGGGACATGGGTTATTTAGAACTATCTAACAAACCAGAGAGTTATGAAATTTGTTTTGTGCCCGACAATGACTATCGCGGCTTTTTAAAACGCAAAGATTCTACGCTGGAAGAGCGTGTGCAAGGCGGCAATTTTTTAGATGTTGCAGGCAATGTAATTGGCAAACATGAAGGCTATCCTTTTTACACCATTGGGCAACGTAAGGGCTTGGGCAAGGCGTTTGGCAAACCAATGTTTGTAACCGAAATACAACCCGAAACGAATACTGTAGTGTTGGGCGAAGAAGTGGACTTGGAGCGCAACGGCATGAAAGTGGGCAAACTGAATCTGCAAAAATATGAACGGATTGAAGGTTCAATGCCTGCAATAACTAAGGTGCGCTATAAACATGATGGCGAAAGCAGTGTTATTAAAAAGGACGGTGATATTATTGATGTGGAATTTATGACAAAGGTAAATGCCATCGCTCCGGGGCAAAGTGCCGTCTTTTACGAGGGCAACGATGTAATTGGAGGTGGAATAATTTTAAACGGTTATAATTTATGAAAAAGCAAAATACTATAGTAGGCAGTGAAATAGAATTTTCGGTTTTCGTTGAAAGGCTTAATTCTCGCACATCGCCTGTTGCACATCGCACATCCGTATTTAGTCTCTTGTCTATTATCTCCTGTCTATTGTCTATCGTTTTTCTTCTTCCCTCCTGCAAAGATGAGGTTGAAGACTACCAAGCACTTTACGAATACGAATACTATCCATTAGATTCTGGCAGGTACATTATTTATGATGTGGACTCAATTAAATACCGTTGGCAGCAAACTGTAGGTAGCGATTACATTCAATACAGCGACACTATTCGCTATCAATTAAAAGAATATAATGCAGGTACTTTCTACGATAGTTTTCAGGGTAATTTGAAATACAGAATTGAATACTCCAGACGAAAAAACAAGGATGAGCCTTGGCAAAATGATAGGGTGTGGTATGCGCTAAAAACATCCACAAGCCTTCAAAGGCAAGAAGATGATTTGCGTTTTTTGAAATTAGTGTTTCCTCCTCGCGAAGGCTACACTTGGGATGGCACTTCGCTCATTCCTAAAACAGGTATTTATGAGTTTCTTACCGATTGGAAATTCAAATATGTGGATGTAGGTAAGCCACTTACCATTAATGGAAAAGACTTTGAAAAAACGCTTACTGTAACACATATCAGTACCGGAGAAAGTAATTTTCTGGAATATCAATACAGCAAAGAAATTTATGCAAAAGGCGTGGGCATCATTTACAAGGATTGGGATAAAATTGAAAAGCAGCTTGTGAATTCTTCATGGGAAAACCCCCAAAAAGCTGATGGACATCGCTTAAGAATGCGCGTAAATAGTTACTATCCATGATAATAAGCGTTGCGAGTTACGAGTTGCGAGTTGCGAGTGGATTGAGGTGGCTGCCCACTGCCTACTGCCTACTGCTTACTTTTATATTTTTCAATCTCGAATCGCACAGTCAAGTCTCCAACATATATTGGGTTCAATTCAACACAAAGTCAGCAAATCTTTTTCTACCCGAATCTGCATTCCTTTCTCAAAAAGCCATTGAGCGCAGAACTAAACAAAACATTCAAGTTGTTGAAAATGACTATCCTGTTTTTAAACCCTACATACAATCGGTTGCAGGTATTGCCGATAGTGTAATTCATACTTTAAAGTGGTTTAATGCAATTACTATTAGGGTTGCCGACACCAATAAACTAAGCGCCATTCGCGCGCTGCAGCACGTAAAAGTTGTTCAACGTATGGATATACCCGTAAGCAGTGGCAAGCAATTGGAAGAGAAGCTAAAAGTTGATTTGCAATACACCGCAGCAATTTCAAATACTGATTACGGTAGCGCAGAGAATCAAACCAATATGCTGCGTTTAAATAAACTGCACGATGCAGGATTTAAAGGAAAAGGAGTTTGTATTGCGGTGTTCGACAATGGCTTTACAAACGTGAATCAACTGCCGGCATACAAAAAAGTTTTTGATGAAAACCGGGTGCTATTCACCTATGATTATGTAAACAGAAAGCAAAATGTTTATGGAGAAGGCAATCACGGCTCGTATGTATTTTCAACGATTGCCGCCAACGAACCCGGTAAATTTGTAGGCACAGCTCCCGAAGCAGATTTTCTGCTGTTCATAACAGAAGATAATAACAGCGAAACTATCATGGAGGAATTGCACTGGGCAGAAGCAGCCGAGAAAGCAGATAGTATCGGTGCAGATATCTTCTCCACTTCATTAGGCTACATTACCTTCGAAAATGACTTTCCCTTTCGTAGTTATGGCGATATGACGGGCAACAGCACCATCATTACTCAGGCTGCAAACATTGCCTACACCAAAGGAATTTTAGTAATAAACAGCGCAGGAAACGAAGGTTCAAAAGCTTGGAAATATATTGGCGCACCAGCCGATGGAACAGATGTGCTTTCTATTGGTTCTGTAAATGACAAAAGCGTAATCAGCAATTTCAGCAGTCGCGGACCAAATGCATCAGGGCAGTTGAAGCCGGAGGTCTGTGCACAAGGTGGAAAGGTTGCCGTGTTAGATGCAGGGGGATTTGCAGCACAAAGTGCAGGCACTTCGTTTTCTTGCCCAATCATTTCAGGTAGTGCAGCTTGTTTAATGCAGTCAGCACCCACGAAATCAGCTAAAGAAATTAAGGAGGCAATCATTAAAAGTGCGCATCTGTTCAACACGCCAAACAACGATTACGGCTACGGCATTCCCAACTTTTTCAATGCCTATATTTCACTAGACGAAA
Organism: uncultured Chitinophagaceae bacterium; assembly: GCA_964552715.1. Lineage (GTDB taxonomy): Bacteria > Bacteroidota > Bacteroidia > Chitinophagales > LD1 > UBA7692. The sequence continues at coordinate 14,758 of CAZKHZ010000080.1, forward strand.
CGTTGAATGCTCTATTATCAAGCAAAGATAATTTGCGTGTTTTCCCTAATCCATTACACATTAACTCGAAACTTTTTATACTAAATTCAAAAGAAGGCGAAGTAAAAATTGAGTTAGCGGATTTGAGTGGCAAGGAGATTTACAATAAAACTTTTAATGTTGACACAGACAAATTAAATATGCTACCACTCGAATTACCCAGTGCATTAAGCTCGGGTCAATATCTACTTAGAGTGGTTACACCAAGCGAAAAAAAAACTATCAGAGTGGTAAAGACCGATGAATGATTTTAGCCTCATTCATTTCCTCATTTTTTT
>CAZKHZ010000081.1:0-8099 GCA_964552715.1 uncultured Chitinophagaceae bacterium
AGTATAAAAAATGCAAGACAACAACTAGGTTTGTCATTTATTACAGGGAATACACTCTAGTACTAATGAATCCAACTAGGAGTTTTAGTAAATATGTGTTCACTGAGATACAAGTAGATAATTGGGTGAACCGAGAACGTCTAATCAATAGGCTCTAGCAAAAACAACTCTTTCTTTAGAAGGATTGCCGCTGAATACACACATGCCGTCTTCTTGTTTATTGTTTAAAGGAATGCAGCGAATAGTAGCTTTTGTAAGCTCTTTGATTTTCTCTTCTGTTTCAGGTGTACCGTCCCAATGGGCACTCAAAAAACCTTTTTTGTTTTCTATGGCTTCCTGAAACTCTGCCCATGTATTCACTTCGCGAATATTTGTGTCGCGAAAGGTTTTTGCCTTTTTGTAAATATTCGCCTGAATGTCGTTCAGTAAGTTTTCGATATAGTTTGCAATGCCCTCAAAATTTTGCGAAGATTTCTCTTTAGTATCGCGCCTTGCCACTTCTATTGTTCCACTTTCTAAATCACGCATACCCATTGCCAAGCGCACAGGCACACCACGCAATTCATATTCAGCAAACTTAAATCCTGGACGTTTGGTTTCATCATCATCAAACTTCACGCTTATGCCCTTTGCTTTTAATTCTTTAAGCAATGGCTCTACTTTTTCAAATATCTTTTTGATGTCTTCATCACTTTTAAAAATAGGTACAATCACCACTTGCAAAGGGGCAAGCTTTGGAGGCAAAACCAAACCATCATCATCGCTGTGTGCCATTATCAGTGCTCCTATCAAACGAGTAGAAACACCCCATGAAGTTGCCCAAACAAATTCCTGCTTTCCTTCTTTATTTAAAAATTGAACGTCAAATGCTTTAGCGAAGTTCTGACCTAAAAAGTGAGAAGTGCCTGCTTGTAAAGCTTGTCCATCTTGCATCATTGCTTCGATACAGTAAGTATCTAAAGCACCTGCAAATCTTTCATTGGTTGTCTTTTTGCCTTTAATAACTGGCATTGCCATAAACTCTTCAGCAAAGGTGGCATACACATCCAACATGCGTTCGGTTTCTTCAATAGCTTCCTTTGCTGTGCTGTGAGCGGTATGTCCTTCCTGCCACAAGAACTCTGCCGTGCGCAGAAACAGGCGCGTGCGCATTTCCCATCGCACCACGTTTGCCCATTGGTTAATCAATAAAGGTAAATCGCGGTAGCTCTGTATCCAGTTTTTGTATGAGTTCCAAATGATGGTTTCGGAAGTTGGGCGCACAATCAATTCCTCTTCTAGCTTGGCATCTGGGTCCACAATCACGCCCTTGCCATTGGGGTCGTTTATCAAGCGATAGTGAGTTACCACTGCACATTCCTTTGCAAAACCTTCAATGTGCGAAGCCTCTTTACTCAAAAAACTTTTAGGAATAAGAAGTGGGAAATAAGCGTTTACGTGTCCAGTTTCTTTAAACATGGCATCTAATGCTGCTTGCATCTTTTCCCAAATTGCATAACCGTAGGGTTTGATTACCATGCAGCCGCGCACTGCACTATAGTCTGCTAAGCCGCCTTTAATTACTAAGTCGTTATACCATTGCGAATAGTCTTGTTCGCGGGTTGAAATATCTTTTGCCATTATGTTTGTTTACTGAAATGTGGCGCAATTTTATACTATTCCGCACGCTTCGCAGATATGTAGGGGCTAAAATAATTCCCAACAATGTTTTAAACTACTTACGTATTTAAAGAAACATGACAAATCGCTGATAAATTATTCACCACATCAAATAATAAATAAAGAACAAAACCCGCATTTAAGACGCAACCTTCTGCTATGTAAACGCGTAAGAAGATAGCAACCTAAACCAAATAAATGACCGTAGCATTAACCCAACGAATTGAAAAAGAACTTATTTCTGGATGCACTTTTGTAAACGGTCTCAATGCCCTTTCCGCAGAACTGCGAAAGCTCAACGATAAAAAACTTTTTCGTGCCATGCTTTTGGGTAATGGTTTTCGCAACAAAGTAAAAATCTATTTCACCACCACCGAGGGCGAGCGTATGGTAGAAACAACTGTGTGGGCTTTTACTGAAAGGTTTGTAATGCTCAAAGGCAATGTATTCATTCCAGTGGAATCGGTTACAAATGTTACTTTAGATTAATTGGAGATAAAAAACATAATCGGCTTACCTTTGCCGACATGGATTTTTTACCTGACAACATCAATCAATACTTAGAAGATTTATCGGCTCCCGAAAACGAAGTGCTCACAAAGCTTGCCCGCGAAACGCATTTGAAAGTGCAAATGCCGCAAATGCTTAGTGGCAACATTCAGGGCAAGTTTTTGGAAATGATAAGCCGTATGATTCAACCAAAGCGGGTTTTAGAAATAGGCACTTACACAGGTTATTCTGGCATTTGCTTTGCACAGGGTTTAGCCCAAGATGGCTTGCTCTATACTATAGATATTAATGATGAGCTTTTGCCAATGGTGAAAAAATATATTGCACTTGCGGGCAAAGAAAATAGCGTAAAACCTTTTGTAGGCAATGCTCTTGAAATCATCCCAACAATTAACGAAACTTTCGACCTTGTTTTTATTGATGCCGACAAGCAGAACTACAGCCACTATTTTGATTTAGTGATTGATAAAGTGCGAACTGGCGGTTACATTATTGCCGACAATGTGCTTTGGAGTGGAAAAGTTGCCGAGCCTAATCATGATAAAGACACCGCAGCCCTTCATGCCTATAACCTTAAAGTTTTAAACGATAAACGGGTAGAATCATACATTCTGCCGCTACGCGATGGACTAAATATTGCACGTAAACTATAGATACACACAACATAAGGTGTGTTTCATACGTTTATAGTTGAGTAAGTACTGATACTTTTGTAAGTTGATAAAGTATGTGTTATGAATAAAACTGCGCTTATGAAACTAAATGCTCCACACACTGCAATTACATCGCTATTTTTTATGGTAATGTTGTTTGCAACTTCTTATGTGTTTGCTCAATCAAAAGAACTTGCTCCACAAATCATTCAATACATAGAAACTTATCGTGGCATAGCGCAGGAAGAAATGTTGCGCTCGGGCATTCCTGCAAGTATCACATTGGCTCAAGGAATTCACGAATCTAATATTGGCAAATCTGTTTTGGCTACAGACGCTAAAAACCATTTTGGAATTAAATGTCACAAAGAATGGGTAGGACCTACTTATACTTATGATGATGATGCAATCGGAGAATGCTTTCGTGTTTATAACAATGCCGAACATTCTTATCGCGATCATTCTGATTTTCTAACTTCTCGTTCGCGCTATGCAGGGCTTTTTACATTAGATAGAAAAGATTACAAAGGCTGGGCAACAGGATTAAAGGCAGCGGGATATGCCACCAACCCAAAGTATCCCGAAATATTAGTTCGCCTGATTGAAGAATACAAATTGCAAGTGTATGACGACTTTAATAACGCAACTTATGCAACCAAAAAAATTGAGAAAAAGGTAGAAGTTTCTGTAGCTAAAGTTGAGCCTGAAACACCTACGGTTATTGACTTACAAACAATGGGGTCGCACAATGGTATTTCATGTGTAGTGCTTGAGCGCAAAGCAACTCCAGCAGAGGTAGCTGCAAAGTATATTGTAGCTTTAGATGATTTGCTTTCTTACAACGAAATGGAAGAAGGCGATATTTTTAGAGAAAACGACAGAGTATATTTTGCGCATAAAAAGAAAGTGGGTGAAACTGATTTCCACACTGCCGAGCAGGGAGAAAGCATGTGGACTATTTCTCAAAAACATGGTATTAAGTTGCATAAGTTGTATGAAAAGAACCGCATGAAAATGAATGACCAACCTGTGGCGGGCGAAACAATTTACTTGCAAGCAAAAAGAGAAACCGAGGTTAAAACAATGTCGTATGAAGCATTCTTGAAAGCAAAAGAGCAACCAAGAAATGTTGTGAATGCGGTAATTGAAAAACCAACTTTCAATGAAGAGAAGATAGTAACCGCTTCTGCTGAAAAAATCTATCAGCCAATAACATCAAAAGTGGCAGTAGCAAGCAATATAAGCGACATGGGTATTGATTTTGAAAATGCAAATATCACGCGCTATTACGAGGTACAGCCTAAAGAAACCTTGTATGCTATCGCTCGCATGTTCAATGTATCTGTTGGGCAGTTAAGTGATTGGAACAACCTGAACGGCACTGATATCAAAGTGGGGCAGCAGTTGATTGTAGGCAAAAAGTAATTTCATTTATCGAAACTATGTTTTTATAATATTGCTTGTAGCCACTACATTCGCCACATGTTGCTTCGTCCTCCTGCACTACAAAAAGATGATATTGTTTATGTGCTCAGCACTGCCCGCTCAATTTCTATGGAAGAAATATTGCCTGCAATTCAATTGTTTGAAAGCTGGGGTTTGCATGTAAAAATTGGCACTACCATCGGCAAGCACAACAATCAATATGCTGGAACTGACGAAGAGCGATTGCGTGATTTTCAGCAAGCAATTGATGACGAAAAAGTAAATGCTATTTTTTGTGCACGCGGAGGTTATGGCACTGTAAGGATGCTAGATAAAATCAATTTTACGAATCTGTTGAGGCATCCCAAATGGATAATTGGCTTCAGCGACATCACATATTTACATACCCAAGTTTCAAACACTTTGGGCATACAAACGCTTCATGCTTTGATGGCTTCTACCTTAGCTAGCTCCACAACCGAAGCGGTTGAAACATTAAGAAAAGAATTGTTTGGCGAAAAGAATTCATTCCGCATTCCTGCACATCCTTTAAATAGATTAGGGAAAGCAAGCGGTGAGTTGATTGGTGGCAATCTCTCTATACTTTATTCCATCACGGGTACTGTTACAAACCTAAATACTTACGGAAAGATTCTGTTCCTAGAAGACTTAGATGAATACCTTTATCATATTGACAGAATGATGCTGAATCTAAAACGCGGTGGCAAATTGAAAGACCTTGCAGGTTTGGTAATAGGTGGTTTTTCTGACATGAAGGATAATCCTGTGCCATTTGGCAAAACTGCCGAGGAGATTATTGCAGAGCATGTTGCGGAGTATAACTATCCAGTTTGTTTTAATTTTCCGGCAGGGCATATTGCTGACAATCGCGCTTTGGTGATTGGTAGAAAATATACGCTTGAGGTTGAAAGCAGTTCCGTTTTGTTTGAATAAATTGCTTCAACAAGCAACCTTAAAACACCATTTCTTTCACATCGTCCGCCACAACCAGTTTGCCCGCAGTTTTAGTTTTTATTTCTTCCACCGAAACACCTGGGGCGTATTCTTTAAGATGAAAAGCTCCGTCATGTATTTCGTAATAGCCTAACTCTGTAACTACTTTTTGAATACAACCTTTACCTGTAAGCGGCAAGGTGCAGGCTTTCAGCAATTTAGATTCGCCTTTGGGATTTGTTTGCATCATGGCTACAATTATGTTTCGAGCTGAAGCTACCAAGTCCATTGCTCCGCCCATACCTTTTACCATTTTACCAGGAATTTTCCAGTTGGCGATGTCACCATTTTCCGAAACTTCCATTGCGCCCAAAACCGTAAGGTCAACTTTTTGCGAACGAATCATGCCAAAGCTCATTGCTGAATCAAAGAAGGCAGAGCCTGCAAGCGTGGTGATAGTTTGTTTGCCCGCATTGATTACATCAGCATCAATTTTATCTTCGGTAGGAAAAGGTCCCATGCCCAATAAGCCGTTTTCAGATTGCAATACAACATTTACTCCCGCAGGAATATAGTTTGCCACCAGCGTAGGAATACCTATGCCCAGATTTACATAATAACCATCCTGTAGTTCGCGGGCAATGCGCTGTGCGATTTGTTCTTTTGTTAGCATAACGTTGACGAATGTATTTTAGATTTTAGATTTCCGAAAAATAGCTTTCTAAACTTTTAAGATATAGCGCAAGCGAACACTAAGTCCTGCTATATTTAATAGCAACTCAAACCAAACTTTCTTCTAGCATCTTGATTTTCTGTAAGGCATCATCGCGCTTTTTCTTTTCACTGTCAAGCACATTAGCTGGTGCCGAAGCAACAAACTTCTCATTGCTCAGTTTCTTTTCTACGCTTGCTAAAAAGCCTTTGGCATATTCCAATTCCTTTAATGTCTTTTCGCGCTCTGCAGCGGCATCTGTTACGGTGCCAGTGTCCACAAAGAACTTATAGCCTTTTACAACAAAACCTTTTAACTGTTTCAACTCCTCGGTGGTAGTTTCTAATGTTTCGAGCTTGCAAAGTTTGCTGATGCTATCGGCAAAAGAAGTGAAGTTAATTTCATCGCTGCCGCTATAGTAGCATTTTGCAGGGGCGGCATTTTTCATCCCTGCTTTGGTGCGTATGTCGCGAATGTTAGAGATGATTTCAAAAGCAAGTTCCGCCTCATTTAAGATTTTAGATTTTAGATTTAAGATTTTAGATTTAGGAAATGCAGCCACACAAATGCTTTCGCTGTCGGTTCTTTCTTTTATTAAATGCCAAATTTCTTCGGTGATGAAAGGCATAAACGGATGTAGCAACAGCATTAATTTTTCATAGAAGTCAACAGTTTTGTCATAAGTGTTTCTGTCAATAGGCTTGCCATACTCTGGCTTTATTAGTTCCAAATACCATGAGCAAAAATCATCCCACAATAGCTTGTAAAGATTCATCAAGGCTTCGCTGAGGCGGAAATCTTGGAAAGAATTTTCGAGCTCTGCGATGGTATTGTTCAACTTAGTTTCAAACCATTGAATGGCTATTTCATTTTGCGCATTGCTGCCATCTACCACTTCCCAACCTTTTAGCAAGCGCAGTGCATTCCACATTTTGTTGCAGAAGTTTCTGCCCTGCTCGGGTTGCTTGTCATCATACAACAAATCGTTGCCGGCTGAGGCTGCGCTCATCACACCAAAGCGCACGCCATCGGCACCAAATTTAGCCAACAACTCTAATGTGTCGGGCGAGTTGCCCAAGCTCTTGCTCATCTTTCTGCGCTGTTTGTCGCGCACCATGCCAGTGAAGTAAACCTTGCTGAATGGCTTTTCGTTTTTGAATTCATAGCCTGCAAAAATCATGCGTGCCACCCAAAAGAAAATAATATCCCACCCAGTAACCAACACCGATGTGGGGTAGTAATATTGAATGTCTTTGTTGTTAGGGTCTTTGAAGCCATCGAACACACTGATGGGCCAAAGCCACGAACTGAACCAAGTGTCCACAACATCCTCGTCCTGATGAATATCTTCAGATTTGAGATTAGAGATTTGAGATTTAAGATTTTCAAAAGCTTCTGCTCTTGTTTTTGCAACCGCAAATGTACCGTCAGGTGCGTACCAAACAGGAATGCGCTGCCCCCACCACAGTTGACGGCTAATGGGCCAGTCGCGGAAGTTTTCTAACCAATGTTTGTATAAATTTTTAAATCTATCGGGGTAGAATTGAATGGTATCATTCATCACATTTTCCAATGCGGGCTTTACGATTTCTTCCATGCGCACAAACCATTGCAACGAAAGGCGCGGCTCTACCACGGCACGTGTTCTTTCGCTTAAGCCTATCTTGTTGGTGATGACTTCTGTCTTAATCAGCAAGCCGTCTTCCTCCAATTGCTTCACGGCAAGCTTGCGTGCCTTAAAGCGATCTTCGCCAACAAACACTTGGGCTACTTCGCTTACGGTTCCGTCTTCATTAAAACAATCAATTACTGGGAGGTTAAATTTTTTGCCGATTTCGTAGTCATTAATATCGTGTGCTGGGGTGATTTTCAATGCGCCTGTTCCAAACTCAATGTCAACATATTCATCCGAAATAACCTTCACCTCTCTATTTACCAAAGGAACTATAACTACCTTACCTATCAAGTGTTTATATCGCTCATCATTTGGATTAACGCAAACTGCCACATCGCCCATAATTGTTTCAGGGCGAACGGTTGCCACTGCTAAAAACTCATCGCTGTCTTTGAATTTATATTTGATGAAGTAAAGCGAAGCCTGTTGCTCTTCGTGCAAAACTTCTTCGTTGCTCAGGGTTGTTTTTGCGGCAGGATCCCAGTTCACCATTTTCAAATCGCGGTAGAGG
>CAZKHZ010000081.1:8109-15044 GCA_964552715.1 uncultured Chitinophagaceae bacterium
AGAATAATGCCTCCGTATTTTTCTTTCCATTCAAAGGCGTGTTTCAAAAATTCGTCACGAGTGATATCACTTTTCTTAATGCCTTTTTCGCGCAGCATTTGCACCACTTTTGCTTCGGTGGCGATAGAAGCGTGGTCGGTGCCAGGAACCCAACAGGCGTTTTTGCCTTCCATCCGCGCTTTGCGAATCAGAATATCTTGAATGGTATTGTTGAGCATGTGCCCCATGTGCAACACGCCCGTCACGTTTGGCGGTGGAATGACGATGGTGAAAGGCTCGCGCTCGTCAGGCTCGCTGTGAAACAGATTTTTATCTAACCAAAACTGATACCATTTGTCCTCAACCGCTGCGGGGTTGTATGTTTTATCCAATTCCATGCGGGCGAAGATATTTAAGTGGGGGAAATTGTATATTTAAAGCGGTAACCTTTTTATAGCATTGCCTAAAAGCAAGATTCTAAAAGCCTCAAAGCAAATTCACTAAGCCGGCTTTTCTATCACCCATCCACTTTTGTTGCGCAGGCAGCCACTTGCCCGAAAATAAGGAGTAATATACACCATGCCCAATCAAAAGATTTTCATTGCTGTAGGTTGCAATCAAATCTGTAAACCAATCAGGAATAACCTTCTGCTTAAAAAGTGTATCAAATGACCATTCAATTGCATCTACTTTTTCTACTTCAAAAAGAGGCAGTGCCGCAGCAAGTATTTGTCTGTCTAAATTGCATGCTAAAGTAGAATAAACCTTTGCCATCGCTTAGCCCATTCCACACATTGGGCATGGGTCGGTTGGTGCTGTTTTTACTTCTGTTTTCACCTCTTTTATAGGTTCCATTTTATCTTTTTTGCAAGATGAAATTGCAGTTGCTGTTACTGCTATGGTTATAGTTGTTAAAAGTGCTTTGGAAATTTTCTTACAACAATTTTAAAAATAGATTGAAACTAGGATAACGAAATAAAACTATAAAGGGTTGCCTGTGTTTTTTAATGCAACTAAAAAACGCAGCCCTGTGAAGGACTGCGTTTGATAGTGCGGCTACAGCAGCAATTTCGCCCGAAAGCGAAAGGTTAGGGGAGGCTTAATCCCAGAATGGATAACCGTTTTCGTCAATCAACTTATCGGCAACCGCTCTGCGAATGTTTTTAGTATTTATAGTTTCATATTTAGTGAAACGTTTTAAACCCATTTGCATCATGCGCAACTCATCTCCGCTTGCAAAAGCCACCAAAGCCGAACGACCATTTACACCAATACGTTCCAATGCATCAAAGAAGAAGCATTTAACCATGTCAACATAAATTTTAGATGCTTCCAATCCATGCAAGTTTATCAATTTTTCGGCACGCAACATCGCACTTTCCATTACTAAAATGTCGCTCAGAATATCAGATGAATGAATTAAGATTTCTTGCTCATCGCTCAATTTCTGCATCAATTTTTGCACCGCACCTCCAGCAACTAGCAAGAAGGCTTTCTTAGCATTTTTCAATGCTTTTTTCTCTGCTGCAAAAATATCATCGCTGTCATCGCTTGAACCAAAATCTGGCACACTCATCAATTCTTTTTGAACAGCCATGCCAGGTCCCATCAAATCAATTTTACCTTTCATAGCAAACTTCAACAAGGCATCAATGGAAAGCATACGGTTGATTTCGTTTGTTCCTTCAAAAATTCTGTTGATGCGGCTATCACGGTAAGCACGTGCCATTGGATATTCTTCGCTATAACCGTATCCCCCAAAAATTTGCAGACCTTCGTCCACCACATAATCCAACACTTCCGAGCCTATAACTTTCAGCAAAGCACATTCAATTTGGTATTCTTCTGCACCGCCTGTAAGGTATTCTGTCATTGATTTGCCTTCGGCTTTTAAGTCATGTTCTTTTTGGTTAATCCAATCGCACACACGGTATGAAGCAGATTCGGCAGTCCAAACACGGATAGCCATTTCGCCCAATTTTTGTTTGATTGCACCAAACTGCGAAATTGGTGTTTTGAATTGCTGACGCTCATTTGCGTATTTTACTGCTTGACCTAAAGCTTTTTTAGCACCGCCCAACACACCGTTACACAATTTATAACGGCCAATGTTCAAGATTTGGAACGCAATTTTGTGCCCTTTTCCTTCTTCACCCAGCAAGTTTTCTGCAGGCACTTTTACACTATTAAAAAATACCTGGCGCGTTGAAGATGATTTGATACCCATCTTTTTTTCTTCTGCACCAACGCTTACGCCTTCAAACCCTTTTTCAACAATAAATCCGGTGAACTTTTTATCGTCACCATTAATTTTTGCAAACACCACAAATACATCTGCAAAGCCAGCGTTTGTAATCCACATTTTTTGTCCTGTAAGCGTGTAGTATTTACCGTCTTCGCTCAGCACAGCTTTAGTGCGCGCGCCCAAGGCGTCAGAACCACTCCAAGGCTCAGTCAAACAATAAGCAGCTTTCAATTCGCCAGTTGCCAATTTGGGAAGATATTGCGCACGTTGCGCATCAGTACCATAATATATGATAGGGCAAGTGCCGATACCAGTGTGCGCCCCAATAGCAACACTCAAGCCATGACCCCAACCTAAAACTTCAGTAACATACGAGAAAGTGGTAAGGTCTTTTCCTTCACCACCATATTCAGTAGGAATGTGTAAACCCAATAAACCCAATTCTCCAGCTTTGTTTAGTACTTCCACACCCAACATTGGGTCTTGTTCGTACTTTTCCAAATTGGGTTCAATTTCAGTTGCAATGAAATCTTTGGTCATGTCGCGCATCATTTTCTGCTCTTCAGTAATCTGCTCGGGAATGTAAACATCCTCCCAAGATGATTCCTTAACAAGGAATTCTGCGCCTTTTAAAACTTGTTTCTTATCAGTTAATGTTGACATAAAAAATTGTTTTGTTGATTAATATTTTGAATCCGTCTTTCAACGCGGAAACGAAAATAAAGTTTCTTTTTTACCAAACAATCGTTTGGTAAATATTTTTTCTAAGTACAGATAGTAAGCGAAAATTTGTTCGGGAATAAAAAACATTTATATTCGCGCTCCATTTTGAAATATTATGCAAGTAACTAAAGAAGTTAAGAAGAACATTTTCACTGAATTCGGTGGTGCTGAAAAAAACACTGGTTCTACAGAGGGACAGATAGCTTTATTCACAAGCCGTATTAACCACATTAGCGATCATTTAAAAACTAATCGTAAAGACCACAGCAACACACGTGCTTTGTTGATTATGGTAGGTAAACGCAAAAGACTTTTGAATTATTTAGCCAAGAGAAATTTGAACGGCTACCGCTCGCTTATTGCGAAATTAGGTATTCGTAAGTAAAAAATATAATGAAGAAAATGGTTGGTTTTTACCAGCCATTTTCTTTTTTTACCAATGGATGAACGTTTTGCAGCTAAAGATGAAACTGCTAAACGATAAAAGAAATAAACTAATGCTACATTCTTGTTTGCCGAAGTTTCTTCAACTTTTATCAAAGGCAAAGCCGGTTTCTAACCACTGCAACATTTGTCCGGCAATAGCAAAACAGTAACAAGAATTTAAAACAACAAACAAATTAAGGATGAACATTATCAAAAAAACAGTTGACTTAGGCGATGGTCGCTTGGTTGAAATTGAAACAGGAAAACTGGCTAAACAAGCCGATGGAAGTGTGGTATTAAAATATGGTAAAACCATGTTGCTTGCTACTGTGTGTGCAGATAAAAATGCTAAAGAAGGCGTTGACTTTATGCCTTTGACAGTTGAATATCGCGAGAACTTTGCAGCATTGGGAAAATACCCAGGAGGATTTTTTAAACGCGAAGGTCGCCCTTATGAGCACGAAATTTTAACCAGCCGTTTGGTGGACAGAGCTTTGCGCCCCTTGTTCCCAAGTGATTTTCACGCTAATGTGGTAGTGATGTTGCAATTGATTTCTGCCGATGCAGATGAATTGCCTGATGCATTGGCTTGCTTGGCTGCTTCAGCAGCTTTGGCTTGTTCTGATATTCCTTTTGCAGAGCCAGTGAGTGAATTGCGCGTAGCGCGTATCAACGGTAAATTCGTTATAAATCCTAAGAAAAGCGAATTGGCAAGTGCTGCTACCGACATGGATATGATTATTGCTGCTACTGCCGAAAATATTTTGATGGTTGAAGGTGAAATGAAAGAAGTGAGCGAAGCAGATATGGTTGCTGCAATTGAATTTGCTCACAATGTTATCAAAACGCACATTGCAGTGATTCGCGAGTTTGAAGCGGAAAAAGGGACTAAAGTGAAGCGCACTTACAGCCACGAAAAGCACAATTTAGATTTAAAGAAAAAGATAACTGATTTTGCTTTTGAAAGAAACAAAGTAATAGCTGCTGAAGGCATTGCAAACAAAGATTTGCGCAAAGAAAAATTCGGTGCAATTGAAGAAGAGTTTATTACAGCTTATGTAGCAGAAGTAGGTGCAGACAAAGCAAAAGAAGACGCTTGGTTGATTGCACATTACTACCATGATGTAAATAAAGATGCGGTTCGCACGGTGATGTTGAACGAAAAGAAAAGATTAGACGGTCGCAAGATGGATGAGGTTCGCCCTATTTGGACGGAGGTTGATTACCTTCCGGGTGCGCACGGTTCAGCAATATTTACACGTGGCGAAACACAATCGCTTACTACCGTTACTTTAGGTACAAAATTAGACCAACAAAAAATTGACGGTGTTGTAATAAACGAAGAAAAAAGGTTGATGTTGAACTACAACTTTCCAGGCTACAGCACTGGTGAAGCAAGAGTTCCTCGCGGCACAGGTCGCAGAGAAATTGGACACGGTAATCTTGCCCTTCGTGCATTGCAAACCGTTGTGCCAAGCGATGTTCCTTACACTATTCGTATTGTGAGCGACATTTTAGAATCTAACGGTTCTTCATCTATGGCTACCGTTTGCGCAGGCACATTGGCTTTGATGGATACTGGTATCAAAATTAAAAAACCTGTGAGCGGTATCGCAATGGGTTTGATAACCGATGATAAAGGCAACTACGCTATCCTTTCTGATATTTTGGGTGATGAAGACCACATGGGCGACATGGACTTTAAAGTGTGTGGCACCGTAGATGGTATCACTGCATGTCAAATGGACATCAAAGTTGAGGGTTTAAGTCAGCATGTTTTGATGGAAGCATTGGAGCAAGCTAAACGCGGCAGGTTGCATATTTTGAGCGAAATGAATAAGACGCTTTCTGCACCACGCGAAGACTACAAACCTCATGCACCACGCGTTGTGGTAATGAAGATTGATAAAGAATTTATCGGTGCGGTTATTGGCACGGGTGGAAAAGTTATTCAGGAAATTCAGGCTACTACTGGCACTACCATTACAATTCAAGAAGTGGACGGCAAAGGTATTGTTGAAATTTTTTCGCCAAACAAAGATGGCTTGGAAGCTGCACACAGATGGATTCAAAGCATTGTGGTGACACCAGAAATTGGTGATGTTTACGAGGCTACCGTTAAAAGCATTATGCCTTACGGTGCGTTCGTAGAGTTTTTGCCTGGCAAACAAGGTTTGTTGCACATCTCTGAAGTTTCGCACAGCAGATTGGAAACAATGGAAGGCGTATTGAAAGAAAATGAAGTGGTGAAAGTGAAGTTGGTGGGTCTTGACCCTAAAACAGGCAAATTCAAATTGAGCCGCAAGGTTTTGTTAGACCCACCTGCTGCTAACTAAAATCTGAAACAGCTATTTATACAAACTCCCGTTGGTGCAAATCAACGGGAGTTTTTTTTATGTGACTAAACCTCATCCGAGCAACTAATGCCACCTTTTGGTTCTTACTCATTAGTAGCAACACCTAACACAAACGGATTTCACATTCCTTTTTTATAAATGACGGAGTATAGTTACAATGGTTCTAAACCAAGTGCATTAGCTAAAAAAAGGCATCCCTCAGAACTGCGAGATACCTTTAAAATATTTGTGAACAATAATCTTATTGTAATCTAAAAACCACAGGCATAATATAACGGCAAGGCACCGTATGGAAACAAAAAAATATTTTCAAATCTTAGAGGTGTTTATCAAGTCCTACATTATTGAAGCGGAAAATATTTTTAATCATGGAGTGAATTCAGATTATGTTTTGAAAGAAGAAAATATTTCTTTCCTAAATGGGAATTTAAAAGTCAATCAAAACATTAAATACAACATTGCCGACAAAGCAAAATTCTTTTGTTATTTTTCGTAATATTCTCCAAACATCCCAGCAAACAGACTTATTAAAATAACCTTAATCAAGTTGCTCAAAAAGACAAACAGCTACAACAATTATTACTCAATAAATAAAGTTCTTTCTGACCTTGAAGAAGTTGAAACTTCATCAAACATTAAAGCCGACTTAGCAAGTGTAAATTCTGCAAACAGACTTCTATCAAAATACAAAACACTTTTATTGTAGTCAGAGATTTCCCTTACAAATAAATCTTTCACAAACTTCAAAGGCGACAACTTAAACATGGCAATAATTTTTCCAATGGAAAAAATATTTAAAGATTACATTGCCTTATTGATTGTAAAATATTCGGACGGATTCAAAATAAAGGGTCAAGACAAATCATGTTTTTTAGTAGAGAAACACAAAGGAGAAACAAAGTTTATATTGAAACCTGAAATTGTTATTGACAAAAAGAAGACTAAGAAAAAAATTTTAGATACTAAATGAAAATTACTTGACAAGTCTGCAGAGAGAAGGAACTACAATATTTCACAGACTGACATGTATCAACTTTATGCTTATTGAAAGAAGTACACTTCTGTCAGCATAGACCCAAGCCTTGTTTTACTTTATCCATCTAACCCAAACTTCTCAAACAAGTTAAATAGTTTTAAAGGTATAGGCGTTTAGCTATCCCTAAAAAATTAAAGAACTGATTGGCTTACCCATCTTAATTTCTATA
>CAZKHZ010000082.1:0-14987 GCA_964552715.1 uncultured Chitinophagaceae bacterium
ACTCAGAACTCAATGTGTAAATTTCAAAAATTATTCCCCAAGTCTCAAACAGTAATGCGTAAACCTATTTATATCTTTCTCGGCTCTTTATACTTGGTTATAATATCTCTTCAAAAACTCCGCACAAATAATTCCCGTTGCAACACCTGCATTAAGCGATTCTGCCTTTCCAAAAGCCGGTATAGAGATGCTATGCGTGATAAAAGGATAAAGCTCATTGGAAATTCCATGCGCCTCACTACCAATCAAAATGATTCCACTTGAAGAAAGCTCCGCTTTGAAAATATTCTCACCGTCCAGCACTGCACCAAATACCTTGGAATTGTTTTTTGAAAAGTAATATTGAAGATTCAGATAATGAATATTTGTTCTGAACAAGGATCCCTTTGCCGCATTCACCACCTTTGGATTAAAAGCATCCACACAAGTTTCAGAACACAAAATTGTATCAATTCCAAACCACTCCGCAATGCGAATCACAGTCCCCAAATTACCTGGGTCGTTGATGTTATCTAAAGCAATACAAAGCTTGTTTTCAACTGCCGCAACAGCACCCGATGCAGGAATTTCCGCAACAGCAACTACCCCGTTCGCGCTTTGTAAAGTAGAAATATTTTGAAGCGCTTCCGACCCTACTTCAACTACTTCTGTCGAAACATTTATCAATGATTTAAACTTATTCAACCACCATGGCTCTGCATAAATAGTCTCTATAATAAAATCAGAATTAATTAGTTCACGCACAGTTTTATCGCCATCTATAATAAAGCGGTGGTATAATTGCCTGAATTTTTTATGTTGCAGAGACTGTAGAAATTTGATTTTTGCCTTTGTCAGCATCTTTCTTTTGTTAATGCCGAAAATAGAAATTCTTACTTGATGGCTGTAAAGCATTTGCTGTGGTGCCTTTTTTGTGTTATAATTTTAAGCACGGTAAACTCATGTTCCGTCAGCAAAAGTATTCCCGAAGGCAAAATCCTAATGCTGCGCAACAAGGTGGATGTGAAAAGTATAAAGGAAACAGCCGAGCGCGATAGATTGCGCGAAGACCTCTCGCAAATTGCTGCACCCAAACCCAATACACGATTACTGGGTTTCATGCCTATTCGCCTTTGGTTTTATACTTCTTCAAACAAAGGCAAGGAAACAAAATTTAAATCGTGGATTAAAAACAAAGTAGGGGAGGCTCCCGTTTTGCTTGATTCTTCAATAATTCGTAAAACTGAAGTATCCATGGAAAACTATCTCTGGAACTTAGGCTACTTTCAAAATGACGTTTCATTCGAAGTAAAAGAAAAGAGAAAACGTGCAGTAGTTACTTATCACATAAAAGCAGGTCAGGTGTGGAAAATTGGCATCGTGCGCTTCCCAATGGGCGGCAACGTAAGCGAGAGTATTGCCCGTGTAAAAATGGGCAACACCTTGCTGAAACGAGATATTAGGTTTGATGTTACAGCCCTGAAAGCCGAGCGCGAACGCATAGAAACAGACCTGCGCAACAATGGCTTTTTCTTCTTCAATAAAGAATACGTAACCTTTGATTTAGATACCAATATAGCAACACACACTGTAGATGTTCGGGTTAAAGTAAATCAGCCTTCCGATAGTGCCGACCACCGCCCATTCAGAATAAACAGAGTATTAGTTTTCACCGATTACGAGCAAGGAAGCGTTAATGCCCTATCAATGGGATACGACACTGCATCTTTGTTAGAATTTAGATTCATTCGAAAAAAAGAGTTGTTCAAAAAAAGAGTACTGCGCGAAGCAATCTTCTTTCGCGAGGGTGAATTGTTTACTCAAGATGCCTACACACGAAGCTTAAGAAGGTTAAATGAATTAGGCGCTTTCAAATTTGTGAGCATCGAAATGCAACGCTCGCGCAGGGATAGCAGCACCTTAAACGCATTAGTTTATATAACCCCAGCCAAAAAGCAATCCTTCACCGCTGGAGGAAACATCAACCACAACTTTGAAGGCTTAACTGGCTTTGGATTCAACCTTGGCTACAGAAACCGAAATCTTGCCAAAGGTGCCGACCAATTGGTTATTGATGCAGGTATAAACTTCCAATTAAACTTCAGTAGGAACCGTTCAAAGACAATTGCGAACGACTATTTAAATACAGTAGATTTTACGGTTGATGCTACCTATTATTTGAACAGATTATTGGTGCCCTTCAAGACAAAAATATTTGCCAATACTAATCCTAAAACAAGATTTAATGCAAGATATACTTACGAAATCAGGCGAGATTTTCCAAGTAACTTCCCTTTATATAATGCGCATAATGTTGCTGTAACCTATGGTTACGAATGGAGCGAAAAACGCTATGTACGTCATTTCTATAATCCATCTTTTGTAAACTTCTATTTCATTAATAAAGAAGATTCTTTTATCAGTTTTTTAGCAAAGCGTCCTGCGCTGAAACGCAGCTACGAAGAACAGATTATTTTGGGTAGCAACTATACTTTCACTTTCAATAATCAAAAAAATAAAAACGATAAGTGGCACTCATTTATAAGAGGTAATGTAGAAGCTGCCGGAAATGTTTCGATGTTAGGTTTTATGGCTGCCAACAATGGCTATACGCCCAACCGTACCTTCAAAATCTTTAATAGACCCGTTTCTCAATACATGCGGTTTGAGTTTGATGTTAGAAACTACTTCCGTATAGACAGGCACAGTTCGTTTGCCATGCGCAACTACTTCGGCATTGGTGTTCCGTACGGCAATTCCACTCAACTTCCTTACATCAAGCAATTCTTTGTGGGTGGTTTAAATAGCTTACGCGGCTTTCAAATTAGAGAGATTGGTCCGGGCGGTTACAAAGACTCTACTATTAATATTGAAAACCCCGGAGCTAACCAATCGTCACTTTTTATTGATCAAACTGGTGACATGAAGGTGGAATTAAACATGGAACTCCGTTTCGATATTTATAAATGGTTGAAAGGTGCTGCCTTTATTGATGCTGGAAACATCTGGTTGGTGCGCGATGACCAAACCCGCCCAGAGGGTGTGTTTGACTTGAACAAATTTTGGAGGCAATTTGGTGTAAACTTTGGTGCTGGTGTTCGCCTAGACTTTAATTACTTTGTTATTCGATTAGATTACGGTGTACCCATCCGCGATCCGCGCATCGAAGACAATAATAAATGGACAATCCGCAAAGGGCAGTTCAACCTTGCTATTGGCTATCCATTTTAATTGATTTATAAGCTTTTATTAAGGCACAGAAACCCCACTTTATGCCCAAGCTATAAAGTGATTTACCAATATGATTAGGAAATATGCCAAAAACCTTTATTTTCGCAACCCATTTTTAAACCAAAAAAGCAGAGAAACATGCTTAATCAGTACGAAACAACATTTATCCTCACGCCCGTGTTATCGGAAGATGACGCCAAAAAAGCAGTTAGTGCATACACTGATTTGCTTAAGTCCGCAGGTGCTGAGTTGGTGCACGAAGAGCACTGGGGTTTGCGCAACTTGCGTTACCCAATCAACAAAAAAACTACCGGTATTTACCACTTGGTAGAATTTAAAGCTCCGGCTGATGCAATCAAACTTTTGGAGATTGCCTTCAGACGTGATGAAAGCATTTTCCGTTACCTAACTGTAAGATTGGACAAGTACTCTATCAAGTACAATGAGGACAAACGCGCAGGCAGAATAGGAAGAAAAAATAATGAAGCAGCAGTTGCGAACGAAAAAAAGGAGGCATAAATAATGGCAGTAGCTAACGAACAAATCAAGTTTTTAACCGCAACCAAAATCGGTTTAATTAGAAAGAAATATTGCCGTTTCAAAAAAAGCGGTATCCGTTATATTGATTACAAAGACCCAGATTATCTTTTGAAATTCATCAATGAACAAGGCAAAATTGTTCCACGCAGAGTTTCAGGTAACTCATTAAAATTTCAACGTAAAGTTGCTGTTGCTATCAAACGCGCACGCCACTTGGCATTATTGCCTTACGTTGCCGATTTGTTGAAATAATCACTAACTAAAAAATTGAGTAGCAATGAATATTATACTATTAAAGACTGTTGAAAAATTAGGTTATGCCGATGACGTTGTCACCGTTAAGAATGGCTTTGCCTTAAACTATTTAATTCCACAAGGTTATGCTGTTGTAAAAAGCGAGACTAACCTTAAAGAATTAAATAACCGCCTGAAAGTACGCGAGAAGAAAGAAGCTAAATTGTTGGAGCGTTTGCAAGAAATCACTACACGTTTGCAAGAATCTACTTTAAGAATCGGTGCTAAAGTTGGAACTACCGACAAAATATTTGGTTCGGTTACTGCCTACCATGTAGCTGAAGCAATTCGCGTAGCGGCAAGTGTGGAAGTTGACCGTAGAAAGATTACAATTGTAGAAGGTGAAGTGAAAACACTTGGCAATTACACTGCAGAAGTTACCATCGGTAAAGACCATAAGGTGACTGTGAAATTTGAAGTTGTATCTGAATAATTTTCACACCATTTACCATATCATTACAATGCCTTTCCGTTCTTTCGGGAAGGCATTTTTAGTATAATGAAAAATATAATACAAAAAATAGTGGTGCGAGAAACAGAGAACGATGGACGTTCGTCTTTTCTATTTTCCATTTTCTATTTTTCATTTTTCATTTTTCCATTTTTAGCATCAGCCCAAATAGATTTTACTTTTCAGGAAGGTTCTTTTTTAATCAAAGGAAACATCACCGACCTGCAATCGCATCAAGGAATTTCAAAGGCAAATATTGTGATTACAAACAGACGAACCGGTGCCACAGCAGATGCGGATGGTAGTTTTAAATTGTATGTTTTCCCAACAGATACATTGAAATTTACCTCTATAAATTATATCTCAAAAGAGATTCTGGTTAGCAATATTCCAAAAGATTTGCAGTACAACTTAAATATTGAATTGATGCGCGACTTTATTAAGTTGAAAGATGTGGTTATTTATCCTTTTGGAAATTTGGATGAGTTTAAGCAAGCATTTATGGAGGCAAAGGATGTAAACCAATTAATTCTGCCAGGTATCGCACCGCCTAAGTTCAACACCAAGATTCCCAAGGCGAAGTTTTCTAACCCGATTTCATTTATATATGATAATGCTAAAAAGAAACGCGCTGCTAATCCTGATTTTAAACCTTAAGAATAGTTTGCAAATAAGTTATAAAACTCTTGTTTAGAATAATTCTAAACAGCATATTTGCCCCCTAAATTAAAAATAATGGCTGATAAAAACTTTGTTGCAATTAACTACATCACTTGCGCTCCCGAATACACTGAACGTTTTGAAGAATTGTTTGGCAGTCGTGCCCGCGCTATTGATACCATGCCGGGCTTTGTAGATATGATGGTGCTGAAGGCGGCAAAGCCGGGAGACCCATATCTTATCGTAAGCCATTGGGAAAGCGAAGATTCTTTCAAAGGGTGGACAAATTCTCCTGAGTTTATTGAAGGACATAAGCGCGGCTTTGAAGATATTCGCAAGGCGAAAGAAGAAGGTAAACCTTCTCCAATGCACAGTGATTTTAAAACATATAATGTACTTGCGCGTTAATGATTGCGATGGAAAAAACAGAAGAAAAGACGAGCTCAAAAAAAATCGGCTGGCTTAAAAAAATAGGCTTTGCAGGTTTTCTTTTCTTTTTGATTAAGGGTATTTTATGGCTGGTTTTGTTTGGTATGATTGCCTTTGGGTTTATGGACGAAACTGCCGTGCAGAAACTAAAAGACCTGATACCTTTCTAATCATTATTCTATTTTACCTTTTACATCTAAGGCATCGCGCAAGCCGTTGCCCACAAGGTTAAAAGCCAATACCAATAACATAATTGCCAATCCTGGAAACAATGCTAGGTAGGCGTTTGGTGAGTCAATAAAGTCTTTGTATTCATTCAACATGCTGCCCCATGACGGTGCTGGAGGTTGAATGCCCAAGCCGATATAGCTCAATCCACTTTCCACCAAAATGGCGTTGGCAAAGTTGGCGCAGGCTACTACAATTACTGGTCCGGTGATGTTGGGCAAAATATGTAAGAATATAGTACGTGTGTCGCTGAAGCCTAAACTTTTTGCTGCGGAAACAAACTCCATTTCGCGAATCACCATGAATTGCCCACGCACAATACGCGCTACTTCTACCCACATGGTTAAGCCCACGGCAATAAAAATCAGAACTAATTTATTCTCAATCAAGCTGCCCGCGCTGATGTATAAACCCATAGCCAGAAGCAGCGTGGGAATGCTCCAAAAAACATTGATAACCCACATAATGATTTTGTCGGTGAAGCCTTGAAAAAAGCCTGCCAATGCACCCAACACCACACCAATGGTGAGTGAAATCAGCACGGCAATCAAGCCGACCGAAATAGAGATGCGTGTGCCGATTAGTAGTCGCGAAAGGATGTCTCTTCCAAACTTGTCGGTGCCGAGTAGGAACTTCTTTCTTACCAATAAATCATCTTCTACTTTTTTGCGAAATACCTCGTTCATCTGCAAAGATGATGTGCCCATGCCCAACAAATTGGCTACGGCATAGCGCTTGGTTTCGGGTTCAAATTGTTTGCCTTTGTATTGTGCTACTTCCAACGAATCGTTTATAAAGCGGTAGGAATTTATGGGTTGCAATTTGTATTGCTTTTCGTAACCGTCTATTAAACCCAAAAAGAAATTTTGGTTAATGGTGCGTTCCTTTTTTATCTTTAAGAAAGTGATGGAGAAACCTGGTGCGTGTGTTTCTAATTCAAGTATTTGTTCGTTGGCAGAGGGTGAATTGTCGGGTGCGATGGCGTAGCACAGCAGCGAAAAAATGGCGGCAAGTACCACTATTGCCAAGCCCGCCATTGCACTTTTATTTCGCTTGAAACGACCGCGGGCTTTGCTATCTATTATCTGCACTTTTCTGTTTTGTTATGTGTGGGCAAACGTACATAAAAATACAATGTGCGCGAGGCAGTAAAACGCCTTTGGCGGCTTTACAATTCATTTATCTACTTCAAATAATTTTGCTTTAGTAACATATATTCTGGCTTCGCGTATCACCATTTATGAAGCCATTAGTTTCTGATAATTATTTAAAAATGCTTATTGCCCTAGTGGTTGTAAGTTGGTCGTTGCTGGCAATTGTGCCATTGGTAGCGGGCTAAAAAATATATATTAGAAAAGTGAAACTATTCATTTCCAATTCAGTAAAAGAATACAAAACTCAATCATAGGATTTAAAATTTTAGAATATCACCGGGCAAAAGTTTTTGAGAGTTTCTTTTGTTTCGGTGATTTTTTTTTGGCTTAATCTCTAACAAGTCTAAAGTTTGGGATTAAGTAAAAAATAGGACATAAATCATTTGTCAAAATCCATCGTAACCATAGTTCATATACTTTTAAAACATTGTATCCAATTCAATTAATGGACTACTTATTTATCACAAACTTCTAAAAACTAAGTTCTGTAGCAACTAAGTAAGCATATTGGCATATAGACTTTTTAAAATAGAATGAACTTTCCTGTGGATACCTTGCTATTACTACTAATCCAAGGTATAAAAAAATAAATTTTAAACAAGTCTATTGATTCATCTCGCAAGCATTTGCAGGCATCGCTGCAATCCATTGGCGAATTAGTGCCACACCCTCAGTATGCACCAACTGCTTGCCAAGTTCTGGCATACGCACACCAGGGTTATCCGATTCCATGCGGAACACAGTAATAGACGCATCGGGTTCGCCCGGCTTGATAGTAAATAACCTGCCGCCCGTTGCCTTGCCAGCCGCCACAGGCGATTTGCAAATGCCAAGATTAGAAGCATTATTACTCAGCCAATTAACGTAAAAGCCTGAAGTGTAAGCTGGACCTTTTGCATTGTGGCAATGTGCGCAATTTATATCAAGGTAAGCACGCGCACGCTCATTCAAATTGTACTTCACACTATCCTGCCAGTTGGGTAGGGTAGGGCGGCTTTCAAACGATGGCGCACTTGCCAAAAAGCCCATATTTACCCATTTGTCCAACTGATTTGCCTTGCCATCTACATAAGCATAGTCCTTATTCAAGTTCCGTACTTTGGGTCCTATTGGGCGAATGGCATTGTCAAACCAATGGCAACCTTTGCATTGGTTTTTGGTAGGCACTACATAATCTACTGAGCGTTTTGTGCCATCATAATGCAGCCAGCTTACTTCCTTAATATCGCCCGAATTGGTAAGCTCGGCATCTGTTTGTTTATCGTTCCATACATATTCCAAAGCATCCCAACCCGATTCGCGATGCACCAAAAGACGCGTCTCCATAATCCGTCTGTTGCCCTCCGGCTTGTTGAAATCATCGGGGTAATAAAAGTTTTTAATAAGGCATGCACCCACAGGCAATTTCAATGTTTCGGTAGTATCATATTCGGTTGTTTTACCCTCGGGTACATACACAAAGCGGGCTTTAAAAGAATAATCGGTAAAAAGCGAAGAATTCAAATCATAAGGCAAAATGCGCAGATTGGGTTTTAGTTCGTTCAGCACTCCAGTAAAAAAATTATACTCCGATAAATTCTTGAACGGTGCTTTTGCAATATCCAGTGCAACATTCTTGGGTAAAGAGTTACAACTAATAGTGTATAACACAATTGCCATAGGCATTGCAAGGAGAAAAACAACTTTAAGCAGACGATTCATACTATTACAAACAATTTTTGCGTGGCGAAGTTCATTATTGCTTTTACAAAAACAACATGATTTTTTTAATTGAACTCTTCTACGATTCAATATACCGCAATTTCAATACAATTATAGCTCGCCACTCGATAATCAGGTGGGGCTAGGATTTTATCCCAAAAGCCTTTCTGGCTATTATCTTTTTGGGGCGTGGCTGATATTCCTTTTGGAGAAAGGGGTGTTGCTGTTCGTCTTTGCCTCAAGCCCCTTTAATAAAACATTTAAACATCCGTTTCCACCGCGGATAGTTAGAATCTTATTAGCATAAAACATTAATCTATTCAGCGAGGCGAAGGTTCGCAGCCCAAATCCAAATAATGTAACGTTCATTATAAACTTCATAAGGTTAGAAACAGCCCCCACTTTCCGAATTTAGTTAGCATACGCGTTAGGGTAACAACACACATAATAGGTGTTTTGAGAACAACATATTAGAGGTGTGGATTTACCTCAGCTTCTATTAATAGACCTAAAAGTGAGTAATTAGAATTACAATAAAGCACTAATTGCTTTCTCAAGGAAGTTCAATTCCTGCTGATACAATTCTTCTGCTTCTTGGGGAGAAATATTTTTTGGGCTGATACCACTAAGTGCTAAGAATACAAACCTGTCAGCCATTACGGCTGCTGCAAAATATTCGGGGGAAGATTGCTCTAACGCACGCTTTTGATTTAATTCGGTGCAATTAATTCGTCTTTCAATCAAGCCTAAATTATCTAAGCAATCTAAGTTCCATTTTTCGTTGAATAGTTGTTGCAGCGCATCATTTTTGTTTTCATACAAGCGAAGGGTGGATAGTAGTATTGTCCAGAGTTTTTCTGCTTGCTCATTGTGCGCATGATGAGGCTCTGCATTTTCGTAGAGTTTGAAGAGGTATTCTATTTCATTCCGCTCTTTTAAATCTGATTTCCACAAGGGTAGGTACTGATGGACGAAGCGTTTTTCATCACGAGAGAGTTGTTGGATGAGCAGGAAGAGTTGGTTGGTTACAAGATTCATTTTTCGCTTTGCTGTTGCAGTATGTTTAGATGATAATGCAGTGAAAAAGTATGCAACGGTTGCTGCACCATGATAGCCCCGAAAAACAATTTCCAGAATTTGAGCATGGCATACTCGCGGTAATGTTCGCGTGCTTCAACCACATTTAAGGTTTCAATTATTTACTTCAATAGTTGTTCGTTGAAGTTGGGTGTTTTGGGAGGAGTTGCCAATGAGAATAAGATATTTGCCGCTATCCACTTGCCAAGCTTTTGTATCTGTATTGTACCATGCCAAATCTTTGACGGGTACAGAGAGTGTGGTGCTTTTTTGTTCGGTAGGATTCAATTCTATTTTGGTGAAAGCGCGGAGCAATTTTTCGGGCATGTCAACCTTTGTGTTTTGAAAGCCCATATATAGTTGAATGACTTCTGCTCCGGTTCTGTTACCAATATTTTTGACAGAAAATTTAATTTGTATAGTGTCGTTTTGTGTTAGCTGTTTGGTGCTTGTGTTTATGTTTGAAATACTAAAATTGGTGTAGCTTAAACCGAAACCAAAGGGGTATCGCGCTTGCTTTTTTTGTTTATCAAAAAGTGTGTAGCCATGATAGTAACCATACTCAACATCATCGGCATAAGAATCGAAGGGTGGTAAATCGCTTTCGTTTACGGGTACGGTAAAAGGGAGTTTGCCGCTTGGGTTTACATCACCAAAAATGATGCGCGCCAGCGCGGAGCCGCCTTCCATTCCATTATAAAATGTTTGAAGAATAGAAGGGACGGATTCGTGCCATTCTTCGACTGTGATTGCTGCACCTGCCACTAAAACTACAATCACTTTTTTATTGAATTGGGTTGCGGTTTTTATCAGGTCAATATCCTGCTGATGCAAATGAAGATAGGCTCTGTCGCCCCCCAATCCCAACTTTCCCGACCTGACAATAAAGCCTTTTTTGTTGGGCTTGCTGCGGCTGCGAATAAAGCCATCGGAGATGTATTCGCCTTCGTCTTTGTGGGTGGTGCCGGCTACTATAATTATAGCGTCTGTTTGTTTGCAAAGTGTTTCGATATTTTGAAAGTTTTTATCGCTCACAGATTTTACTTGCACGTTACTTTGTACTAAATAATTTTTGATGCCTTGCAAAGGGGTAACTATGTAATTGGGTTTAACCGAGCTGCTGCCTCTGTCGCCAGTTTGCGCCAGGGCTGCCAAAGAACCGATAACGGCAACAGATTTTAATTGTGTTTTATTGAGCGGCAAGAGTTGGTCTTGATTCTTTAATAGCACGGCACTTTTTTCGGCTGCTTCGCGGGCAAGGTCAATGTGTTTTTGTGCGCCTAGTAATTCGGCAGGATATTTTTGAAATTCATTGCGAGCAGCAAACAAAACCTTGGTGCGCAAAATGGGGAACACAAGTTTGTCAATATCTTGAATACTAATCAGACTATCCTTAATAGCTGCTTTGATTTTAGATGGTTTGTAAAACTTCGCCTTTGGCATTTCGATATTCATGCCCGCTTTGATGCCATTGACGGTGTTGCGCAAACCCCACATCCAATCGGAAGTGATGTATCCTTTAAAACCCCATTCGTTGCGCAAAATATCGGTGAGCAGGTATTTGTTTTCGCCACAGTAAACTCCGTTTAATTTATTGTAGGCACTCATTATAGAAGCCGCACCGCTTTCAACCGCCTTTTTAAAATGTGGCAGATAGACTTCGCGCAGTGTGCGCTCGCTCATGTTCATGCTGCCGCCAAAGCGGTTGTTTTCCATACTGTTTGCCGCAAAGTGTTTTAGACATGCTTGCACATTGTGCTTTTGAATGCCAGCAACTAATGCACTAGCCATTGTACCTAAATGATGTGGGTCTTCGCTGTATGTTTCTTGCGCTCTGCCCCAAGCGGGATGGCGAAGTAAATTCATACAAACTGCCCCAGAATAGTTGCCGCCAACTGCGCGAATTTCTTCTGCCATTGCTTCGCCTATTCGATATTCTAAATCAGTATCCCAGCTTGCCCCGCGCGCCATGGTGACAGGAAAGGCAGTTGCACCTTTTACAAAACTTACACCACGCGGACCATCAACAAAAACAGTAGCGGGAATTTTAAATCTTTCGATGCCACCTGCTTTTACAGGTTTTAAAGCGTTTGAAAATAAAATGGATACACCAAAAGCTGTTACGCCACTTCCGCTAATTTCATTTAACTTTTCTTCTAAAGTGAGGCGCGAAAGCATTTCTGTTGCTGCAGCATCGGCTATGCCATCATTAAAACTTTCGGGTAAAATAAGCCCCTGACTACAAATATACAGTGGCATTAAAGCAATGATGAGCAAAGAGATACGAAGATTCATAGGCGGCAAATTTGTTTAAAATAACACCAATTACAGTGCTTTCTATTTGAATGAATGTCAAAAATGTATGTTGCAATTAATTTGAATTTTAACAAAGCAGCATACAACTGCTAACAATTATTTAACCATCTGATTTTATATCTCTAATAAAATCCTATTTTCGTCACTCGCTTTTTAAAAAATCAATAAACAATCTCTTACAATGAAGCAAATTGTACTATCGCTCGGAATCTTGGCATTTGTAGCTACGCAGGCTCAAGATGTAAAATTAACTATCAAAAATCCGGCTCTTAAACGCGCTTATTATTCTCACGAAGGTGTTCCTACAAACCACACTCCAAAACTTTCTGCTCCGGCACCGGTTCAACAATCTTCTGCAGGAAGAGCGGTAAGTTCGGTAGTAATTGGGGTTGCAGGAAATTTATACACTGCATTAAATGAAGGAACCAAACCTTTATATGCAGATGATTCAATTAGCTCGGTATCATTCATCCACAGAGGTTTGAATCAAGCTAATGTACCTAATAATAAGGGACAATATTTATTTGATGTATCTAAAGACAAAGGTGCTAGCTGGAATTTGAATATCGGACCTTTAAATCCCTTAGCACAGTACGTAGGTACTCCTTCTGCGCGTTTTCCTCAGGCAGCAATATTTAGACCAAACAACTCATTGGTTTTTGATAGTGCCTTCTTAGCCTATACTGGAACTTGGTTGGACTTCAATTCAACTGGAGGAACTAACGAAGAATGGAGTGGAGAATATCGCGGTGTTGGAAAATTAAATGGTAATACTTCTACCTTTACTGAAAGCGCAGACTTTGTAAATGGAGGGTTTGTAATTAATGCACAATCAATGCGACAAAGCAAAAACGGTACGTTTTGGAATTTGCATTTGAATTTCCGTACAGTTCCAAATTCTACAGGAGGAACTAGTCAAATAAGAGACTCATTAATTATCATGAAAGGTCAATGGAATCCTACCACAAAAACCGTTGATTGGACTGAAAGACAATTAGCACACGGTGCTGTGCTAGACGATGCTGGCGGCACAGGCAACGAATCTACTTTGATAAGTGATTTTGACATTGCTTTTGATCCTACTGGTCAATTGGGATGGATTGCTTTGAAAGGTGATTTTACAGCAGATAATCAATATACTTTCGATCCTATCTTCTTTAAATCTACAGATGGAGGTGCAACATGGAGTGCTCCTATTAAAATTAATCTCACTTTAATTCAACAGATTGCCTATAATTTAAATACTGATGTTTCTACCTTAGCAACTTCAAGTGGGTCATCGGATTTAGCGGTTGATGCTTATGGCAACCCACACTATCTTATTGCTGTGTTAAATGGCGCAGAAGATGATGGTAGCGGAACAAACAAATACAACATCTACCCTAATGCAGGAACAGGTTTGTATGACTTAACTTTTGACCCAAATGCAGGAAATGGATGTAACTGGAAAGCTGTATTTGTTGCAGAAATTATCTCAATATCTGCGGGTGATATTCTATTAGATGAGGCTGGAGGTGCCCCTATTGATTTGGATTTGAGTGCAAATATTTCTCGCTCAACTGATGGAACTAAACTATTTTTCTCTTGGTTAGATACAGATTTGATTAATGGTGAAAATCCTGACCCATCTGATAATTTTTTGAAAAATATCTCTCCAAACTTTTTTAGTAGAGGTTTAGATTTAGTAACAAAAAAATTAACACCAACTAAAAACATCACAGTTGGTGATTTACAATTTGGTGGTAACAAAGTTGGTACTTTTGGTGGAGCTTTGTTTCCCGCAGTATCACCAACTGTGCTAACAAATGGTAGTACTTTCAACATTCCTGTAGTGTTGGCGGAAGTAGATTTTCAAAACGTAGGATTCAATAAATTTGGTGTAAACCCAGCAAGATTTCATTATATCCAAAATGTAAGCTTTGCTTCTACAGAATTTACAGACAGCTTGACGGATGTATTGCCTCCAGTAATTACATTAAATGATTCAGCATTAATTACACTTTTAGTTGGCACAGCTTACACAGAGTATGGTGCTACTGCTGTGGATTGTAATGATGGACAAGTGCAAGTTACCTTCTCAAACAATGTAAACGTTAATGCTCCTGGAATCTATGAAGCAACATATATTGCTAAAGATGCCGCAGGAAATGCAGATACTACTGTTAGAACAATCATTGTAGGTCGCACTCCAGTAGCTCGTTTTACATACACTGTACAAAACGTGCCAAACGGAGTTCGTTTTAACTTTTCAGACCAATCTTTGTTTGCACCTACAAATTGGACTTGGACGTTTGGAGCAGGTGCTTCTCCAGGTTCATCTAACTCAAAAAATGCAAGCGCGACCTACTTTACAGGCGGTCAGAAATGCATCAAATTAGTAGCCACTAATTCATTTGGTTCTGATGATACAACTGTATGTGCAACTGCTATAATCAGCGGTGTTGATGAAGTTGCTTTCAATGAGTCATTTAAAGTTTATCCTAACCCAAGCAAAGGTCAAATCAATGTAAGTGTTTTAGGATTGGATAATGAAGATATGACTGTTACATTATTGAATATGTTGGGCGAGGAGGTTTTGCCTGCAAGAACTCAACTTGTAAGTGGTGAAGGCTTCTTAACTATAGATGCTTCTACTTTACAATCTGGAAGTTACTTTGTAAAAATCAAAGCTGCAAAAGCAACTGCAATGCGTAAAGTTACTTTGGTTAAATAATTTGAGCTACATAATATTCAAAAGGGCGATTGGTTTCAATCGCCCTTTTTTTATGCAACAAATTGAGTTGGCAGAAAGATATTATGTACCTTTTGAACTATTAATGTTCCCCTACTTTCTTAACATTCTGTAGAAGGAATACCCTGTAAGGGCTAGAATTTAATGCTTCCTTCATGCCAATGAAAACAAGCCTTTAAACCACAAATTTTTCCGC
>CAZKHZ010000083.1:0-12315 GCA_964552715.1 uncultured Chitinophagaceae bacterium
TATGGTTTAAGTTATATAAACTATGGACAAAACCAATATTTAATGGTTAATATTGTAATATCTACAGGATAAACTATTATTTGTTGGTTAAAGCTGTAACATTCCCGCCAGCAATTTTGGCAGCAAAAGAGGCTCAAGAATCTCCCCGCCTCAAACAGCGGAACGGTTGTATCCTTTAAAATAGTGCTGCCTGATATGCGAGTACCACTTTGCACTTGGGCAAATGCCCGCTTTGAGCAATTGTGCATTTTCTATAAAAAAGAAACCTCCGAAGGCTTAAAACGCTCGGAGGTTTTGATTAGGCATAAATATACCAACTGATGAAAACTCACCAGCCGGTCGGCAGACTTTCCAAGTTTTCAAAACTTGGAAAGTCTTTAAAAGTAACCCTACTTCTGAATCATCAATTTGCTTCTGCCGCCAATGGTGTTATTGCGCAGCACAATTGCAGCAATGTAACTTCCGGTTTGTATCGCTGATGTGTTGATTTCCATCAAGCCGCTTTCAGCTTCTAGCACTGGTGTTTCGTGCACCATTCTGCCAGCCAAATCGTATAGGCGAATTGCTTTTACATCATGGATATTGGATGAAGTATTTTTTACAAAAACTGCATCGCGCGCAGGGTTTGGATAGAATGCGAACGAGTTCTTTTCGAGTTCATCTATGCCTGTGCAACCAAAGTTAAGCGTGGTGCAAATGGAATCCATACCATCATCATTAAATGCGTATAGGCAAACTTTGTAAGTTGAAATACTAGCCTTTCCAAACACAAAAGAAGTTGCGCCAATTACGGTATCATTTCCTGTGCCATTAAGCTTTGTAAACTTCCACGAAATTGAATCTGCTTTTTGTGCTGTACTTACAAATGAATAACCACAAGCAGCACCATCAGGCGTGTAATTAAAATCTGCCACTGGCGGCTCAGGCACAACAATCTCAGGCAACACATTTACAAAAATTCTTCCTGTGTCGCAAAGTGATGGTGAGCCATTGTCACAAATTTTATAATCGAAATAATCCCATCCGCTAAAGGCAACATTTGGTTTGTAAACAATAGTTACCCCATTGGTAGTTGCCGAGCCACTTTGAAAATTGAAAACCGTGGTAACCGATATTGCATTTGCATCGGGGTCGCTATCGTTGGCAAGCACATTTATGGTGATAGAATCGGGTTGCTGACAAGTGGTGCTATCGTTGCCCGCAAGTGGTTTTTTGTTGGCAGGTTTTGGTTTCACTTCTATAAATACCCTTCCTGTGTCGCACAACACAGGCGAACCATTGTCGCAGATTCTATAATCAAAACGATCCCAACCTGTAAAGGATGTGTTTGGTTTATATTTTACAGTTGCTCCGCTTAGGGTTGCAGTTCCATTTTGCGCTGCGTAAACATCGGTGATGATAAGTGTATTAAAATCGGGGTCGCTATCGTTAGTCAATGGAGCAATCAACACCGAGTCGCCTTGTATGCAAGTAGTGCTGTCATTTTTGGCAAGCGGTTTTTTATTTACCGAGGCAATAGTAGTTACCCGCACCGAGTCGCAATAAGTATTTGAGCCTCCTGCATTTGTTACGGTTAAGCACACATAATAACTTTTGTTGGAAGCATAAGTATGCGAAGGATTTTGCTGTGTTCCGTTGGCGGTATTGTCGCCATAATTCCAAACCCATGAAGTGGGATAGCCATCGGTACTATCGGTAAAACTTACCTGCCCGTTTGGTCCCACACCAAAAGTGAAATCTGCAACTGGTGCTGCCGGAGGAATCATAGACCAACTGGCAGAAGTAACTTTGTCGAAAGTATCGAAAGTAAAGGTGATAACAGAGCCTTTCGCCTCTTTGGTTAAATAAGAATAGCGAATGGTGGTGTCGCGGGTGTCGCTTACTGCCTGATTGTAATTATTAGGAGAAATAAAGGATGAAGCATCAATTTTGGTTCTGTTTCTTTCCAATCTTTTTACACGCAAACACTTGTAAGCACCTACGGGAGTGATAACCTTTCCCCATCCATCAATGGTGTCGGTATAATCTGCCGTAAAAACAACACGCACATTACCTACCAAAGGCTGGTTGATACTTGAACCAGGAACAATTTTTGTAGAGCCATAACTGCCACTGAAGGTTCCGCTAAATTGAGTAGGAAATCTATAAATTTGAGACTTAGGATTAAACTGCACATCCGAAAAATATCCCGGCAATAAATCTGCTTCTAAACCCTCAAAAGTGAAATTTACATTTGGTGTGTTGTTACCATAAATAAAACTTCTGCCATCGGTAGTGATGGCAATATTAGCTGCGGCAAATTTTTGTTTTTGGGTATTGGTGAGTGCGCGATACTCCACAGTATCATATCTAAATACCGATAGGTTGCTAAAATCATACACCTTGTTTGCGCCTTTTTGCCCAAAGTTTATAGATGGCAATGGCAGTGTGTCTATTGCGATGCGGTTGCTCCAAGGCACTACGGGCATATCAGCCGATTGGAAAGTAATGGATTGCTGCGCAAAAAGCATCGTTGCAAAAAGCAAAGCTGCTACTGTGGAAAGTAAATTTTTTTTCATTTTAAAAGCTAAAATTTTGTACGTAAGGAGATTCAATGTTAGCTAAAGAAAAGCAGATTAATGAAATAGCAAATTGGCGGGAATGAAAATTTTCAAATGAAAAATTTGATAATGCAACGTTTAAACTACATTTGCCGACTTACTTTTTTACAAAATTCAAAACAAAACAGTTTTTCTTATGTACACTTTTACAAAATACATGTTTGGTGTGATGCTTGTTGCCGCAAGTTTTATGCTCAATGCACAAACAGTGATTTTCACTCAAAACTTTAATGCCTCTACAACTTTGCCTGCGGGTTGGCAGTCTATTGACAGAGATGGCAACACTAATGATCCACAATTTGTTACAGCTTATGGGTCTGCAATTGCAGGCTGGGATATTGATGTTTTAAGCGCAGGGAATAATGCAGCGCTCAGCACATCATGGTATTCACCTGTTGATACATCAGATGATTGGTTAATTACTCCGGCAATTGCTATTCCCGCAAATGCCTCATTAAGCTGGAAAGCTCAATCTTTTAGTGCTAATGATTTAGAAGCTTATGAGATAAGAGTTGCCTTAACAAATACAGTTGTAGGCTTTTTGGCTACAAGCCCTATTTATACCAATGCAGCAGAACTTTCAACACTTACTACACGCACTTCCAGTTTAGCTGCTTACAGCGGTCAAACTGTTTACATTGCTTTCAGAAATGTATCAATTGATAAGCTTTTATTAGTAATTGATGATGTACAAGTATTGCAATTGGCTAATACAGACAGCAAAATTGATTCTTCTTCTTTTCCATCACGCTATTCTTCTATTCCACTTTCTCAGCGCACTGTATTTAATTTGAGCGCACGTGTAAACAATAATGGTGCAGGAACAGTTAACAACGTAAGAGTAAAAACAGAGATTATTGAATTATCAAATAACAACACTATTGTTTTCAATAGCACATCAAATGCTATTGCTACATTGGCATCGGGTGCTACAACAGCAATGTTGACGCCAACAGGACCACTTTTTACACCTGCCGATACTGGTCTTTTCTTAGTTCGTTATGTTGTTTTGATGAATGAGGCTCAAGGCACTACGGCAAGTGATACTGTTACTTACCCAGTGTTGGTAGATGATACACTTTATGCAAAAGACTATTTGTTATTTACAAATACAATTACTGGTGCATTAAGTATTGGTGACGATACTTCCAAAACCAAAATAATTGGACAAATATTTGATGTAGTTAAAAATGCTACTGTTCTGAACGCAGAATTTGTTTTGCTTGCGCCAACTCCTGGCGATACCATCAGAGCGGTTTTATACTCAGTTGCTGGAAACGGACAACCAACTGTAAAAATTGCACAAACTGCTCTTTACACAATTACTCCGGCTGATACAGTTGGTCCTGGTGTTATATTGACCCTTCCTTTTCCAACACCTGTAGCTGTAACAGCAGGAACTAGATTCTATTTAGGCGTTACAGAATCTTTATTAAACGGTTTAACTCTAGCTACTTCACCTGCTATTTATACACAAAACCAAGCTGTTGTTTTTTGGCAACCTAATGGTGGTTGGGCTCCGATTGATGCACAGTTTAGAGTAGCATTTGTATTGCGTGCTAACTTAGGTAAGTCTTGCCACACACTTGCGGTAACAACTACTAATGCAGTATGTGGACAAAGCACTGGTAGCGCAACTGTAACGGCTACTCCGGCTGGTTCATATACCTACACTTGGTCTGGTGGAGGTGGCACAAATTCTATCACAGGTAAGGCTTCAGGTGCTTATCAAGTAACAGTAAATGATGGTCAAGGTTGCATTGTAACAGCAACTGCAAACATCAACTCTACTGGTGGTCCAGCTATCACTAATACTACTAAAGTAGATGTAAATTGCTTTGGTCAATCTACAGGAACTGCAACGGTAACTGCAACAGGAAACAATGTAGCCTATAAATGGAGCACTACACCAACTCAACAAACAAACGCAACAGCAACAGGTTTGAGCGCTGGTCAATACACAGTAACTGTAACAGACAATCAAGCTTGTATCACTACAACTACTGTAACAATCACTCAACCAGCTACAGCGGTTAGCGGAACAGCTACTAAAGTTGCTGACGTTTCTTGTAATAACGGAACCAATGGTAAAGCAGTTGCTGTAGGTGCTGGCGGAACACCAAACTACCTTTACAAGTGGAGCACTACGCCACAAAAAACAACAGATTCTTTGTTGAATGTTGGCAGTGGTAACTATACAGTAACTATTACAGATTCTAAAGGTTGCACAAACACTTTGGGTGTTGCTATTACACAACCAGCATCAGCAGTAGCAGTTACTATTGTAAACAAAACTGATGTTACTGGTGGTCAAAGCAATGGTACAGCTACCGCAAGTACTTCTGGTGGAAGTTCACCATATACCTACAAATGGCCAAACAGTGCAGTAACAAACAATGCTGTAAATGGTCTTGCATTAGGAAGTTACACAGTAACGGTTACAGATAGCAAAGGTTGCACAGCTACTGCTACTTTCAACATTGGTGGCGGTGTAGGCATCAGCGACAGAAATGAAATTTTCAGTTCGTTGAACGTGTTCCCGATTCCAGCTTCATCAGTATTGAACATCAAGGCTGATTTGAACCAAACCGAATCTATGACGATTGAAATGATGGACGTTGCAGGTAAAGTAGTTTACACTACCGAAGCTGCTGCTGCCATCAACCACATTGTTACTATCAATGTAAACAAATTTGCAAAAGGCGTTTACACAGTTTCATTAAAAACTAAATCAGGTAATGCATTTCAACAAGTAGTTGTTGAGTAATCATTTTCTTTAAATTTTATACAAAAGCCATCCGATATTTCGGGTGGCTTTTTTTATTGTAACATTTCAACTTTTTCAATGAATTAAACTTCAGTATTATTGAAATTCTTTTAGTGCTTTTTATGTCAATAAACACACACCATCCTTTTTTAACCGATACATTCTATCGCCCGATTGCTGATAACAAAGCAATTCGACTAGATGATTACTTAGCTGCTGCCAACAAGGAGGATGCAGAAGATACTTCTACCGACAGGGTGAAGCAAAGCCCGCTGCGGTTGATGCTGCGCGTTATGGGTTCTCCCGCAGTGGTGATAAACAAGACAGGGCGATTTATTGTTACCATATTCAACACTTTTTATTTGCCCAATCAGCTAAGGCGACTGCAGCGATTGCAGGATATTGGTTTTATAGAAACTATTCCTTCGCAAAAACAATTGTGGTTTGGTGCGTTTGATATGTTGCGTTATTTTATTTCGCCAGGTGCGGCAAGCTATTACAAAACCAAGGGCATTAATTTCACCTTTCATCAGGTGTTGCGTTTGTTGAATGATCCATCGGGTATTAGCGACCCAATTGGCATCAGGGTGCCGCGCGATACCATCATTTGTCATTTGTTAGAGGTGGTTCATGCCAACCCTGTTTATGACCTTCAACTCTTAGAACAATTTGACGATGGGTTGGCTGAAATGGAAAAGCAAACACTGCAAATGTTGGCGCAAAAACATCCGCGCTATCATTCCATTACTGCAATTACAGAGGACAAAAATTACCATAAAGAGCTGTATGATTATGTACAACAATATCGCAAAAATCCAGCCGCACAACAAATGGTGCGCGCTTCTGGAACGGCTCGCAGCAATCCATATTTTTTATTGGCAGAATGTATGTTTGGCACACTGCCTTCGGCATTCAGGTATTTCAACAGATTGCCCAATAATTTTTCGGCATTATTAAAACATGCCTGCACTGAAAAGCAAATCAATCCAATATATTGCGACAGTTGGATTGTGCAGCAATTCAAAGAAAGGAACTTATTAAAAAATTGACATGGCAAAACAAACCTATGCCTTAGTAACAGGCGCCAGCAGCGGTATTGGTAAAGCATTTGCAAGAGAATTGGCAAAGCGTGGCTACAACCTGATAATTGTGGCAAGGCGGCAGGAATTGTTGCTTGCACTTGCCAATGAATTGAAGCAAACTTTTGGCGTGGACGTGCTTACACAATCTATAGATTTATCGCTACCCACAGCAGCAAAAACAGTGTTTGATTTTGTTGTTGCACAACAAGCAGATGTGGAAGTGCTGGTGAATAATGCCGGCATTGGTATGCATGGCAAAATGCTGCAACAGGATTTAGAAGGCATTACTAAGATGTTACAATTGAACATGGTAACACTCACGCAACTCACTTTTCTTTTTGGAAAACAAATGGCGCAGAAAAAAAAGGGCTACATTCTTCAAGTTTCATCAGTTGGAGCATTTCAACCTTCGCCAAATTATGCTGCTTATGCTGCCACCAAGGCTTATGTGATGTTGTTGGGTGAGGCATTAGATGAGGAATTGAAAAATACAGGTGTGCATGTTACAACGCTATACCCCGGTGCTACAGTCAGTGAGTTTTTTGATGTGGCAAATCAGCAGCTCAACCCATTTTTAAAACGCAGACTGATAGCTGCTGAAACTGTTGCAGCAAAAGGGCTTGACGGCTTATTTGCAGGCAAGCGCAGTGTGCTTAATGGTATTGTAAACAACATAATGGTGGCAAGCGTAAAGTTTATGCCCCGTAAATTGGCAACACGCATTGCAGGTTGGGTAATGAAGTAGATTAGTGATTTTTAAATTTTTGTGGCTAATGGCAAAATCTAATTACTCTACATTCGCAATCCTTTTCAATTACACCCAAATATAATGCGCGTACTAACAGACCTTTCTAAGCTTCCAAAATTCAACAATGCTGTAATTACTATCGGCACATTTGATGGTGTTCACAAAGGACATCAGCAATTGATTAAACGCATTTTAGAGCTTGCAAAAAACATCAATGGCGAAAGCATCATTGTTACTTTTCATCCGCATCCTCGCTTGGTTATCAATCCGCAAGACAACACACTACAATTGCTGAATACAGTGGAGGAGAAAATTGCACTGCTTGAAAGTTATGGCATTGATAATGTGGTTATCGTTCCTTTCTCGCGTAGCTTTTCTGAGCAGAGTGCCGATGATTATATCGAATACTTTTTGGTAAAGAATTTTCAGCCAAAGCAAATTGTAATTGGTTACGACCACAAGTTTGGGAAGAACCGCAGTGGCGACATCAATCTGCTGCGCCAAATGCGTCATCGTTTCGGTTATGAAGTGGATGAAATTCAGAAAGAAACCTTAGAGCAGATTACCATTAGCTCAACCAAAATTCGCCATGCCTTGAACGAGGGAAATATTCAATCAGCCAACGATTTGTTGGGGCACAATTATTCCATAGAAGGATTGGTAGTAAAGGGTTTGCAGAATGGAAGAAAATTGGGTTACCCAACGGCAAACATCAGCATCAGCGACCCACACAAGTTGATTCCGCGCAAAGGTATTTATGCAGTTTTTGTGCACCATGCAGGCACAAAATACGGGGGCATGTTGAGTATAGGTTTTAACCCAACATTCAATGGTACATCACTTTCGGTAGAGGTGAACATCCTGAATTTCAACAAAGAAATTTATGGCGAAAAAATAAAAGTGGAGTTGCTTCAATACATCCGCGATGAAAAGAAATTTGACTCCACAGATGCGCTGATAAAAGCGATTGATGAGGATAAGAAGATGATTGAAAAAGTGTTGTCGAAATAAAATTATTTACATTTTAGAAAAGACACTGTATGAACGAAATAATTTTTGTGGTTGAAGAAGCAATTGAAGGAGGTTACACCGCAAAAGCCTTAGGAGAAAGTATAATAACTCAATCTGAAACAATAGATGAGTTAAAAGCTATGGTTAAAGATGCAGTAAAATGCCATTTTGAAATAAACAACCTACCTAAACTTATACGATTGCATTTCGTAAAAGACGAAGTTTTTGCGTTATGAAATTGCCTCGCGACTTATCTGGCAGCTAACTTATAAAACTATGGAAGCAGTATGAATATGCTCCAACTCGTCAATCGGGAAGTCACATAAGATTTACAACTGAATTTAAACGGTAAATATCATGTT
Organism: uncultured Chitinophagaceae bacterium; assembly: GCA_964552715.1. Taxonomy (GTDB): domain Bacteria; phylum Bacteroidota; class Bacteroidia; order Chitinophagales; family LD1; genus UBA7692. Next base: position 8,571 of record CAZKHZ010000083.1, read on the forward strand.
ACCATTCCAAATCATTCGCCTATTAAAGTGGGAACACTTTCCTCCATAATTGCAGACGTAGCAACACATTTGGGAAAAACAAAAGATCATTTAATGTTTAAGATTTTCGGTTAAATATGATTCTTCAAATTCCTCTTGCAACACACTTATTCCAAATCCTTTTTCAGTAATTCTCTCAGCCAAATACTCCTGCTCGGTTTGTCCGGGTGTGGGGATGAACACAATTTTTGTGTCGGCTTGCAAAGTCATTAAATCCATAATAGTGCTGTAACCGCTGCGGCAGATTACAAGTTTGCTTTCGGCTATGGTTGTTGAAAGTTCTCTTGCATTCAGGTAGTTTACTTCGTTGGTTTTATTCGTTGATTTATTGGGCACACCTCTCACCAACAAATACTTCAAACCGCTTTTGCTCAACTGCTTTCTCAGTTTTTCTTCTAATAATGTTCGTTGCGGTTCGGGACCCGAAAGTACTGCCAGCACATCCAATTTCTTTTCAACCTTAATAGCTTTTTTGAAGCGCGAAAGTGTGCCAATGTATTGCACATTGGGTAGCGCAGGATGCGAAAGCTTTCCGCTTAAATTGTCTTCGCCTTCTACATCGGGTACCCAACATTCATCAAAGTTTGCAATTTGTTTATGATTGAAGTGATTCACCAAAGGCTCCATCCATTTCCAAGCTTTGGGCATGATTAAATGTAACTGATGGGTGATGAAAACAGACTTTGTTTTGGTAGTGTGGCAGCCAAAGCGACTATCAGCAACCACCATTTCGGGTTGATATTTTTCAACCAATTTATTCAGTGTTTTATGCTCGGCATTTATTGCATTAATAAACTTTGGCAATTGCCGCGCCATAGCAAAAACCATGTTGGCGCCCTTGTCATATTGCACATTATATGGCGGTAATTCTTCAAACAATAAAGTAGGAAATTCTACTTGAAGCATCTGCAAAGCCGCGCCATCGGAGGCTATCACCACGCGCTTGTTTTCGCCCAGCCATTTTTCAATTAAGGGCACACAGCGCGCAGCGTGACCAATGCCCCAATTCAACACACACAATAAAATAGTTTTGCGCTCCGATGGCATCTGTTACTTTTGCAAAGTGTTATTTACAAACCGAATGAAACTATTTTTTGCAGCATTTGTTTTAATCCTTGTGGCGGGCACCACTTTAAGTGCCTGCAAGGGCAGCAAATGCGACTGCCCGCACAACACTTTCAGCGGTCGCAAACACAGATAATTTCAAACATCAAAAATTATATCATGCTAATACCTAAAAAAGTAGAGAAAGCCTTAAACGAACACCTTGCCCTTGAACTTGGTGCCATCTATCATTACCTTGCGGTTGCCTCTTGGTGCGATAAAGAAAGCTACGAAGGCGCGGCTTCGTTTTTCTACAAGCAATCTGCCGAAGAGCATGCCCACTTTATGAAGTTTTTCAATTACATCAACGAAATGGGCGGACACGCCCTAGTGCCAGAATTGAAAAAGCCGCAGGTAAATTTCAAATCTGTTGTAGAAACCTGCGAGCTTTCGCTGCTTGGCGAACAAAAAGTGACCAAAGGCATCTACAGCATTGTGGATTTGGCACGCAACGAAAAAGACCACGCCACAGTTGAGTTTTTGAAATTTTTTGTGGATGAACAGCGCGAAGAAGAAGTGCAGTTTACCCGCCTGATTGACAAAATAAAATTGATAGGTGCGGGTCCGCAATCGCTTTATTACATTGATAGAGAAATTGAGAAATTAACTGCCAATGCAGGTAAAAAGAAGAAAGGGGAGGAGAAGCAGTAGGCTAGAACTGAGGAGATAAGAGTGAAACCCATGTTATCTTCTATTCGGGCAATTATTCCCCATCAGACTGAAACTTAAATAACACGAAGTTTTAATGAAAATTACTAAGCAGAAGTACATTGATTTAATTGATAATATTGGCTCAACCATTCGACAAGCCAAAGAAAACGCAATACGCGCAATAAACTCTGAATTGGTAAGAGCAAATTGGGAAGTTGGAAAACATATAGTTGAATTTGAACAAGACGGGAAAGAGAAAGCGGAGTATGGTAGTTCTTTACTTACAAACTTGGCAAAAGACCTCAAAGGAAAGTATGGCAAGGGTTTCAGCAAAAGCAACATTTACCTTTGTAGATTATTTTATATTAAATATCAAAAATTCCAGACGGTGTCTGGAAAATTGAGTTGGAGTCATTATGCTGAACTATTGACCGTTTCAGATGACCTTGCCCGAAGTTTTTATGAGCAGCAAGCAGGGAAAGAAAACTGGAGTTTTAGAGAATTGAAACGGCAAATTGATTCAGCGTTATTTCAAAGATTAGCATTGAGCAAGGATAAATCGGGAGTTCTTGAATTAGCATTAAAGGGTCAACAAATCGTTACTGCACGAGACGCAATTAAAGACCCTTATGTTTTTGAATTCCTTGAGATTACCAAAGACACTATTGTAAAAGAGCGTGGACTAGAGAAAAGATTAGTTGACAATCTTCAAAAGTTTTTACTCGAATTGGGTAAAGGATTTTCGTTTGTTGCAAGGCAGTTTAAAATAACCCTAGATAATCAACATTACTTTATTGACCTCGTATTTTATCACCGTATTTTAAAATGTTTTATTCTGGTTGACCTCAAAACCCGCAAGGTAAAGCACCAAGACATTGGGCAAATGAACCTTTATTTGAATTATTTTAAAGAAGAAGAAAATACAGCAGGCGATGCAGCGCCAATTGGTATAATAATAGCAGCAGACAAACACGAATTTTTAGTGAAATATGCAACAGGTGGACTTTCAAATAAAATTTTTGTTTCAAAGTATCAGCTTTATTTGCCCGACCAAAAAGTATTAGAAGAGAAAGTAAAAGAAATCATTGATAGCGAATAGAAATCACGATTTAATAAAAGCCCGATGAGATTCGTAAATCGAATTATTGCACAGTCAAAAAATCCAAAACATAAACCATGGAAAACGCGCCAAAAATTCAGCAGTTTAAAAAAAAACTAATCGTTATCACTTCGCCATCGGGAGCGGGTAAAACATCTATTGTAAAAATGCTATTGGTGCATTTTGCCGATTTTGCTTTTTCGGTTTCGGCAACCACGCGCCCAATGCGCAGTAGTGAAAAAGACGGTACAGACTACTACTTTATTTCGACAGCCGATTTTCAAAAAAAGGTTTCGGCAGGCGAGTTTGTCGAGCACGAAGAAGTGTATCAAGGCATCCATTACGGCACTTTGAAAGCCGAGGTGGAAAGACTTTGGACACAGCGCAAAACCGTAGTATTTGATATTGACATCAAGGGCGCAGCCAACATCAAAAAGCAATTCGGAAGTGATTGCTTTACCATTTTTATAAAGCCGCCTTCAAAAGAAACCTTGCTTGAAAGATTGAAAGCTCGCAACACCGAAAGTCCTAAAACTTTAAAGCAGCGCTACCATCGTGCCGAAGAGGAATTGAGTGCCGAAGGTCAGTTTGACTATGTGGTGTTGAACAAAGATTTTGACACGGCTTACATGCGCACCAAAAACGCCATTATCCGATTTTTGAATCCTGTGCCAGTGTTTTATTAATAGGGGGCAAGGGACGGAGGACAAGGGACGAAAGCAGCCGACCCTCGCCCCCCGCCTCTCGTCCTTTTAATTTACATGCTTTATTATGATAGTTTACAACGTAACCGTAAAAATTGACCTTGACATTAACGATGTGTGGTTGCCGTGGATGAAAGCCGAACACATC
>CAZKHZ010000083.1:12325-14685 GCA_964552715.1 uncultured Chitinophagaceae bacterium
GGTGATTGCCACTGGCTGTTTTTCAAGCTACAAAATGTATCGTGTGGTAGAAGCCGACCAAACCGATGGCATCACTTATGCCATTCAATATTTTGGCAACTCTATGAGCGATTATTTTACCTACCAAAACGAATTTGCAAAAGACTTGCAGAAAGAGGTAAAAGACTTGTTTCCCGACAAGTTTGTGGCTTTCCGCACGGTGCTGCGGGAGGTTTAAGCCATCTTTTTATAAACTATAACTGAGGACAGCGACCGTTATTTGGAAAAATTGATAGTTTAAGCTTTAGTGATTGAAAACGCTTACGGTAGTTGATGCGTAATATTACTAATACCCTCGCTCGCACCTTGCAATCGTGATCTTATAGTCCATCTTGAACTCTATTTAAAACAATTTAGCAGCATTTGCTTTAAAGGTTTTTGAATGGTAATAATTACAGCCAGAGGCTGAATTAATATATGCTCGCAAAATGCGAGCTAGGGCAAAAAATAAATACACGCCTAAAAAAAGGCTGTTTAATTTAGACAGAAACTATTTTCCGTGGTATTCGTTTACTTTAATGTTCAGTGATGATTATTATTTCATACAACAACCTCTAAACCCTCTACCCAGTAACGATTTATTTACCCAAATTTTATATTAGTGCTAAAAGCTATGTTTGTCAGGGGATTATGAATTTTATTGTTTTAGACTCTGAACAGATTTAAAAAAATTAAATACTTTGGCATACATATTGTTAGTGAAAGCTGACAAAAAGAACGAACAAAACAAAAAGCAATATTAATGTTGAAACCAAAAAGGCACCACCTAGAACTATTTTAATAATACATACTACGTGCAAGAATTCAAGGAGTATGGCGTAAAAACTTCATTTGATATTAAAGATAAATCTGTTGTAAATAAAAATAGCAAGCAAGTAGTTTTTAGAGATGAGGTTGAAATACCAAAAGGTTGAAAAGCAAAAAAGAGTCTGAAGGCTCACTTGAAGTTTACAATGCATGTATTTTATTTTTTCGTATCATTACAATTCATAAGATATTTAATTATAAAAAAAGGCAAATTAAAACCCTGAACTAAACACAAACACAGTTTAATTAAGCATAGAGCAAATATATAATTCCCTAAGACCCACAAATTTTTTTGTTATAAGTTGAGTGCTAACTTCGGTCTGATTTAATTGATTTATTTTTTATAAAAAAGAAAGATTCTATTATGGGTAAATTTTACTTTTTAATTTTAGCACAATATACACGAGGCTCACTAGCCCTGCTGGCTTGCATATTCTATACAAATGCTATTGCCCAAAACGGAGTACGCATAGCCTCTACAGCCGGCACTGCCGACCCCTCAGCTATGCTAGATATTACCTCTACGAATAAAGGCTTGCTTTTTCCACGGGTTACCTTAACCAGTTTAACTAGCAACGTTACACCAGTTAATAATCCAGCTACAGGTTTAGTGGTTTATAATTTAGGATCGGTAAGTGTGCCTGCTACAGGTATTTATTTTTGGAACGGAAGTAGCTGGGTGCAATTAAGTAGTGGCGGCTTATCTGGCTCAGGCACCATTAACCAAGTTACAAAATGGACGGCTAGTAATGCGGTGGGAAACTCTATAATTACCGATGACGGAACCAATGTAGGCATTGGCGCTACGGTACCGGGTTCTAAGCTCGAAATTAATGCAGGGGATAATGATGGTTTACGTATTAATAATGGAACTGTAAACGGAGTGGTGTTTAATACCTCTAATACTTCAATGACTGTTGGTACTGTATCTAATCATCCCTTAAGTTTTTTTACTAACAATACACGAAAAGGTGGGATAGACCAAACTGGCAACGTGCAAATTAACACCCTAGCTGGTACTGGCAACCGCCCTGTTTTTGCCAATGCTAGCGGAACTTTATTAACAGGTCCTCCTCCTTCGATAACAACTGCTGTTAATTTTATTTATACTGGAGCAGACCAAACCTTTACCGTTCCGGCAGGTGTTTTTTTTATACAGGTAGATTTATACGGTGCCGCTGGCGGTAATGGTTCTTGGGGAGGTTGGAGTTGGGGTTGGTCAGGTGGAGCGGGCGGATATACACATGGTAAAATTGCTGTTACACCCGGACAGGTTTTAACTGTTATGGTTGGGCAAGGTGGAGCCGGTGGAGCCTCATCTAATGCAACATTTTCTTATGGAGGGGGTGGACGTAATTGCACCAGTAATGATTGCCAGTATGCAGCAAAAGGAGGGGGCAGGTCGGCTATCAGAAATGGCGCTACGGAACTCTTAACAGCCGGTGGAGGTGGAGGCGGGGGATCCTCTGTAACTATAGGTATTAGTTTTCGAATGAATGGCGGTGCAGGGGGAG
>CAZKHZ010000084.1:0-14643 GCA_964552715.1 uncultured Chitinophagaceae bacterium
GCTCATTGGAAATTAAATAGCCCAGGGTAGAAATCAAACACCCTACACTGCCAAACAATACAAATCCAAACCCCTTATTTTTCTTTTATGAAACTTAAAATTTTACATAGATTCGTAGCATGGATTTTAAAGTAATTGTTTACATAGTGTTGGGCGTGGGCTACTTTATTTATTCTGCTTATAAAAAGGTGAATGAAGGGAAAGAACAACCTGCAAAACCTAAGCGCACTAATGTGCCAACAACACCCAATCTACCCAAGCCCAAGAGTTGGTTAGATGAAACCATAGAAAGGATGCAGCAAGAGGCTGAAAAGGCAAAGCAGCAAACTACATCTCCGCAAAAAATTAAAACTCAAAAACAAAGACCATTAGCTAAACGCGACTTAATTGTGCATGAAGTTAAGCGCGACTCACTTTTTGAAGAAGGCACATCATCGGGCGAGGCAGTTTATGAGCGTCCGCTTACATCTGAGGAAATTTTGCACAATGAAAGAATGCGTGCTTCCAAGACAGTTGAAATTGAGGTTATTGAGGAAGCATCTGCTATTTCAATAAATCCTCGAGAAGCTTTCATTGGTTCAGTTATTTTTGAACGCAAATTCTGAATTAAACTATTTGGCTTTAATTTATTCTGAACGACAAATTTGTAGACACATCCGTCCATCTTTATGAAACAAATCTTACTACTCCTAACCGCATTTCTTACTTTTTCAGCAAGTGCGCAATTGTTCAAACTACAATGCGAAACCGCTGAGCAGTATCCTGAATTTCCCGGTGGTGATAAAGCATTGGTTTATTACTTGCGCGATACATTGAGCAACACGCTTCAACGCAAAGGCATTGCAAGAGCAGGAGAAATTCAGGTTCATGCAGTGATTAAAGAAACAGGAATGCTTACTGATGTTCATGCGCACAACAGTGCTAATGAAAATTTAAGCCGCGAAGCGGAGGCATTGATTACTAGTATGCCCCGTTGGGCACCTGCTATAAGCAATGGCAAACCTATTGATTGCAATATTATTTTCAATATTGACGCTTCTGGTAATGCCACTATGGATGAAAAAACTTTGGGCAAAATTTCTGTAGTTGTAAATCCCGAAAACGTTCAGCAGGCTTCTACTCAAACACTTTCACGATTGGCAGGTGTGATGCAAGATTACATATTGCAGAAACTACCTTCTGCAACAGCCTCGGGTGATTATGCAGGTACTGTAGATGTGCGCTTTGGGATGTATCCTGACGGTTGGGTTGGTAGAATTAAACCCCTAAAAGGCGACAACAAAAAACTTGAAGAAGCCGTTACCGCAACCATCAATCTCTTTAATGCTGAACTAGCAGAAAACAGAGTAAACTTTAAAGATGAACTGATGCGCACCTTTGTGGCTACAGTTACTTTTAAATAGTAGTTTATTTCCTGTTTGAGTTTATCTAGTGTAAGTTTACACAAATGAAACTCCTCAATTCCAAGCAAATTAAATGGTTAGATAAATACACCATCGAGCATGAACCAATAGCTTCTATTGATTTGATGGAGCGCGCTGCAACTAAGTTTTTCGATGAACTTTGTAACTTGACTATTTTGAATAATGTGCAAAATGTTTTTGTGTTTTGTGGCGAAGGAAACAATGGAGGAGACGGATTGGCAATTGCAAGAATGCTTGTAGATATACGTAAAAAAGTATCTTGCTTTTTATTAGCAGAGCCTACCCAACTCTCCAAAGATTGTGCAACCAATAAAACCCGTTTTGAAAAGTTTAAGAAAGTAAAAAGCATTCGTTCCGAAAAGGATTTCCCTGCTATCAGCCCAAATGATTTAGTTATTGATGCCTTGTTTGGCAGTGGTTTGAATCGTCCATTGCAAGGGCTTGCGGCTGCATTGGTTACACACATTAATAATAGCAAGGCAACTATTTACGCAGTAGATATTCCTTCGGGATTGTATGCCGATAAAATGTTGGAGGCAGGTTCCCTTGCCATCAAAGCTAATATGACTTTTACCTTTGATGCGCCCAAGCTGGTTTTTATGTTGCCAGATTATGAGCAGTACATTGGCAAATGGAAAGTGCTGGATATTGGTTTAAGCAAAGAAGGTGAGCAGCAGTTAGAAACTAACTATCATTTTATTACCGAAAACGATTTGCAGTTTTTAAAGAGGGAGGAATCGCACTTTGCACATAAGGGAACTTATGGTCATGCATTAATTGCAGCAGGAAGCTATAGCATGATGGGTGCTGCGGTGCTTTGCACCAAAGCTGCATTGCGCAGCGGCTGTGGTTTGGTGAGTGTGGCTATTCCCGAAAGCGGTTATACAGTAATGCAAACCGCAGTGCCCGAAGCTATGATTGCCCTTGCCGAAAATGAAATGGTTATTTGCTGCCCCGAAGATATTTCAAAATATAAAGCTGTGGCGATTGGTTGCGGCATCGGCACTTCGATACTGGCAAAAGACGTTTTAGAACAATTCATCCATCTTGAACCAAAGCAATTGATTCTGGATGCTGATGCGCTGAACATAATTTCTATGCTTAAAACATTACTAAAGCTCCTTCCTGCCGAAACTATTATAACGCCACATCCAGGTGAGTTCAAGCGATTGGCAGGTGCATGGGCGAATGATTTTGAAAAGCTAGGATTGCTTAAAAAGTTTAGCATGCAACACAAACTGATTGTTGTTTTAAAAGGCGCGCACACCGTTATTGCCTTGCCTGACGGCACGCTTCACTTTAACTCAACTGGCAACATTGGTATGGCAAAGGGAGGCTCGGGTGATGTGCTTTCGGGTGTAATTGTTTCGTTGTTGGCGCAGGGTTTTTCTGCTCCTCAAGCTGCTGTAGGAGGGGTGTTTGTGCATGGCATGGCTGGCGATTTAGCATTGCAAAACAAAGGAAGATATGGAATGTGCGCTTCGGATATTATTGGGGAGTTACCAGATGCTTTTAAGCGTTTAACTATGTAAACAATATGTCGAAAAGCGGGTCAGTTGCAAACGTCCTTCGTCTTCAGACACTCGTCCCTATTTCTTTGAACAAACAAAAATCTGTACAAATCATCCTTCTGCTATTTATTTGCGGCTCATAATTGTTTTCAAAAAAGATATTCATGTTTCAATCCAATCTATTTCAAAATAAAACTGCTTTGGTTACTGGTGGCGGCAGCGGCATTGGTTATGCTATCACCAAACAACTACTTTCTTTGGGTGCAAAGGTGATTATCACTTCACGAAAGGAAGATAAACTTCAAAAAGCAACTGCTGAGCTAAGCGCATTTGGTGCAGTGCGTTATGCACTTTGTGACATTCGCGATGCAGAACAGGTGGAGGCTTTAGCGCAAAACATTAAAGCGAATGAAGGTACTATTGATATATTGGTAAATAACGCTGGCGGTCAGTTTCCTTCGGCTGCCGAAAACATTTCACCTAAAGGTTTTGCTGCCGTGGTAAATAACAATCTAAATGGCACATGGAATGTTACCCATGCTATAGCCAATCACTTTTTTATTCCACAAAAGAATGGTGTTATTGTAAACATCATTGCCAATATGTTTAGGGGATTTCCGGGTATGGCGCATACGGGTGCTGCACGTGCGGGTGTAGCCAACCTCACCATGACACTTGCAGTAGAATGGAGTAAATACAACATCAACATCAATGCCATTGCGCCCGGCTTTATACAATCCAGCGGCATGGATCAATATCCAGAAGAATTTAAGCGGGGTATGGAAGATACTGTGCCAGCAAAGCGTCTTGGCTCGGTAGATGAAGTAGCTACGCTTACTACTTTTCTTTGTGCCGAACAAACTAAGTACATTACTGGTGAAACCATTTATATTGATGGAGGACAAAGGCTTTGGGGTGATTTGTTTAAGTTGACCTAAAAATTTCAACAAGAACCTTACTTTTGAAGACCTCATTAAAATGAAGAAGAAAAAGAAAACCAATCAGCAAAGCGATATAGATGCCAATGTGTTGCGCATGTACTTGATGGGTGCTGCCAATCCTGTGAACAGCAACAAGGTATTTTCGCAGGCGGCTGATGTGGTGGACTTGCATCTTGAAAAAGAAGCTACCACTAAACATAAGATTGATGCCACCGAAGCACTTTTTCTTCAATTAGAGCAAGTGGAAAGGTCTATTGATGCGGCTGTTGCTTCGCGCAAAATGGAGATACGTGTGATACATGGCATTGGCAAAGGAAAATTGAAAGCCGAGATTCATAAGATGCTTGCCAAACATCCGCAAGTGGTAAGTTTTGAAAACGACCACCACATTCGATACGGATGGGGGAGCACGCTGATAAAGCTATTTTAGATTGTTGATTTTAGAAGTGAGATTGAACAGATTTGGGAGGTATTCACTTCTTGGTTCTATATTCTAGTCCTTCTCCCCTACCAACACATAGTAATCAAACACCCATTCACTTTTAAGCTTTAATGTTTTAGTAATCTTGAAGTTCCTGCATTTAAGCATGTTTTGATATTCAGCAAGATTGTATTGATGCGGATGCAGCATATCACCTGGCATGAACCGAAATAGCCACTTCAGCCTGTTGTGCTTGTGCGCATCAATACTAAGTAATAGGCAGCCATTATCTTTTACAGCAGCGCACACCACATTCATGGCTTTGTCAATATCACTGACGTGATTGATAGCATTCATACAAAGCACTATGTCAGCTTTTTTGGTGGTGATAAAATCTTCGATGGTGGAGGCAACAAATGTTGTGTTGGGATAATCCTGTTTAGCGAAGTGCGCAAGCGAATATTGATACTTGTCAATAAGTGGGTCAACTGCCGTAACCTTGTTTTGCGAAAGCGCCACAAAGCAACCTGCGGGTCCGCAACCAAAATCAATCAGTGTGTCGGAGGGTTGAATTGTAACCACATCACTCAGCTTTTGAAACAGCGATTGCCAGTATTGCTTTTTCCATGCAAGGTACGCTGCCTTGGTTTTGTTGCGCAGATAACGCTTCCACCAAAGTAGTTCCAAAAACTGAGCAATTCGCCATTTGATATTCATACAAGTCTCAGCAATATTCCCTTTTTTAAAAACAATAATGTATTTGAGTGCACAAAACTTTTGCTTAGCTACATTATATGCTATGATTTCCAAAATATGCTTGTATGTTTGCAGCTGCTTTCTGGGGGTATCCTCACTGAAAAGTGAGGATTGAGAGAGTCCCTTCGAACCTGAACACGTTGATACGTGCGTAGGAAATGAAAGCAGAGCAGCCGCTTCTGTGGCTGCCTGCGTGCGCTCTTTCGTTCAGAAGGCTTTGAACAATTTAAAACATCAAAGCCAATGAAGAAGTTATTCTTAATCACATTTCCGCTCGCAAGTTTTGCGCAGCAAACGGAAGATTCCGTCAATACAATCATTAAAGATGAAGTGGTAGTGACTGCTACGAGGGCGGCTACCAACACGCCCACAACTTTCAGCATCCTGAAAAAGAAGGATATGGAAACCGTCAACCTAGGGCAGGACTTACCCATAATGCTCGACTTTACGCCATCGGTGGTTACTACCTCCGATGCAGGCGCGGGAGTGGGGTACACGGGTATTCGTATTCGCGGAACTGATGCCACGCGCATCAACGTTACCATCAACGGCATTCCAGTAAACGATGGCGAATCGCAGGGTGTTTTTTGGGTAAATACCCCTGACCTTTTTTCGAGTGTAGAAGACATTCAGATTCAAAGAGGTGTAGGTACTTCTACCAATGGCGCGGGGGCTTTTGGGGCTTCGGTAAATGTAAAAACACAGCGCGCAGCTTTAAAACCATACGGGGAATTTGCGGTATCTGGTGGCTCGTTCAACACGGTTAAGCTGACTGCTAGAGCCGGTTCGGGCTTAATCAAAAACAAGTTCTTTATTGAAGGTAGGCTTTCGAGCATCACCAGCAGCGGGTTTGTGGACAGGGCAGCAAGTAATCTGTGGAGTTACTTTATCACCGCAGGTTTTCAGCATAAGAACACGATGCTCAAGTTTATAACCTTTTCAGGCAGAGAGAAAACCTATCAGGCTTGGTATGGTGTTTCGGAAGATGAGCTAAAAGCTAACAGACGCACCAACACTGCTGGCACTGATTTTGGGGCAAAAGAAAAGCCTTGGCGCAACGAAATTGATAACTATCAGCAGCAGTACTATCAGTTGCACTTTTCGCAAGGTTTTGCGCGCTACTTTAGTTTCAATGCTGGATTGTTCACAACACTTGGCAAGGGCTATTACGAACAATACAAGGTAAATCAAAGGCTCTCAAAATATCTTCCTGTTTTTGACGATTCGCTTGCTAACAGTCGCGCGGATGTGATTCGCAGAAGATGGCTAGATAACATTTACTACGGCAGCACCTTTGCCCTAAACTTCGACAAACGCAATGTGCAAGCTACTTTGGGTGGTTTGTTCAGCCAGTATAGGAACAAACACTTTGGCAATATTATATGGGCAGATGGCTACACGGTGGACAAAGACAAACACTATTATGATAATAATGCGGAGAAAAATGACTTCAATGTTTTTGCCAAAGTCAGCTATACTTTTTTGAAAAAAATAACCTTGTATGCCGATGTGCAATACCGCTATGTAAGCTACAAAGGCAGCGGTTTGGATAACGACAAGGTGTTAATAGATTTCAACCGTGTGTGGCATTTTATTAATCCTAAAGGCGGGGTGACTGTTGCCATAAATAACAATCACGCGCTCTATACTTCTGTGGCGGTTGCCAATCGCGAGCCTTCGCGCGAGGATGTGGCGTACAACAAAGACGTGCAACACGAAAACATGATTGACTGGGAAGGGGGCTACAAATTCAAGCACCGCAACTTTCCGCTGCAACTGAATGGCTACTACATGCACTACAAAAACCAACTGGTGCTTACGGGGCAGTTGGACGATGTAGGCAATGCCCTGCGTATTAATGTGCCTTCAAGTTTCAGGGCAGGTATTGAACTGGCAGGCTCGGTTTTTTTCTACGATAAGATGAAAGAAAACCCTGTATTCAGTATTAATTACAACTTTACTTTTAGCCAAAATAAAATTAAAAACTACAGCCAAACCACCTTTACTTACGATGATGATTATGTGCCTGTAGATTCGCTGAAGTTGAGCGAAACATTCACCAACACAAACATTTCTTTCTCACCCGATTTTATTGCTGGCTTGGAGTTGGTGGCTACGCCCTTGAAAGGGCTGCGCATTGCTTTAGCTACCAAAGCCGTTAGTCGTCAGTTTTTAGACAATACTTCCAACAAACAAAAAAGCCTAAAGCCATACAGCTATAGCAACCTGAACGCGGCTTACACTTTTACGCTGCCAAAAGATAGAAGCATCACACTTTCGGTGCTTGTAAATAACCTCTTCAACTTTAAGTATGAGAACAATGGTTACACCTTTGCCGAGCGTTATTATAGTGGCGGGGAAGTTTCGCCTACGGTGAATTACAATTACTATTATCCGCAGGCAGGAATCAACTTTTTGGCTGGAGTGATGGTAAAGTTATAGGTAAATGGGGCTGCTGTTGTTGGTGTTACAAAGGCTGTAAAAATATAGATATGAGCTATTAACTTTTTGATAATAATAATTTTATAAACCAAGTAACTAGATGTACATAAAAAATGAAATCAGCATAAATCCGAATCCCACTGTGCTAGACATAAATGACAAAAGTGGAGGAAAGTAATCTGCATTGATACAAAATCTAATATCTTCCTTCATTTGTATAAAATTAGAAACGATTTGTACAATCAATATACAAACACAGAGCGCAAGACCAATTAAAAATATTTGTCTAAGATTTTTTCTTGTGCCTAAAGGGCGGTCTTAAACATTGTCCTTTTATCTCCCTTTGTAGGGAGATTTAGAGGGAGGAGTTTTTAAACACTCAATTTTTAGAACTGCCCGTAAGTGATATTTTATTTATCAACACCATTGTAGCCCTTTATACATCAACGTTCCACGACAAAACGGTGGTTTTAAATTGTGGATAGTGCTGTTAAGAAACGGGTCTATAAATTTCTATTGATTATAATTTCGTAAGTTCATGCCAAGCGTGCTAATTCGCACCCCCTCCGTAAAATTTAGAATAAATAACAATGGCAGATCCTCAAGATGTATTAAAGAAAACACGTGATTCCATACTGCGCTCTAAGTCTATGATGGGTGATGTGCAGAATGTGATGGATTATGGCAAGCTGCCTCCGCAGGCTGTGGATTTGGAAGAAGCAGTGTTGGGCGCGGTGATGATTGAGAAAGATGCCATCAATGAAATAAGTGATTTGTTGCGCGAAGAGAGTTTTTATGTGGATAAGCACCAGCGTATATGGCGCGCTATCCGCAATTTAGACCAAACACAACGCCCAATTGATTTGCTTACGGTGACCGAACAACTGAAAAAGCAAGGTGATTTGGAAAGTGCGGGCGGTCCATTTTACATTGCGCAGCTTACCAATAAAGTTGCCTCGGCTGCTAACGTTAAATATCATGCGCACATCATTGCCGAAAAATTGATTCAAAGGCAATTGATTTCTACTTCTACGGAAGTAATTAAAGATGCTTACGCAGATACTACAGATGTGTTTGAACTGTTGGATAAAGCGGAGAAAAATCTATTTGCCATTGCTGAAAACAGTTTGAAACGCAACTCGGATAACATCACGGATATTTTGGCTAAAGAGATGAAGGAGTTGGATATTCGAATGAATAACAGCGAAGACCATTTAAACGGTGTGCCATCGGGTTTTATTGATTTAGACAAAGTGACTGGGGGTTGGCAGAGAAGTGATTTTATCATTATTGCTGCACGTCCGGCAATGGGTAAAACGGCATTTACGCTAGCATTGGCGCGCAATGCGGCTGTGGATTATAAAAAAGCAGTTGCTATATTTTCGTTAGAGATGAGCAGCGCGCAATTGGTGCAGCGTTTAATTTCGATGGAAACACATATTCCTGCAGATAAAATCCGCAGGGGAAGTTTGGAGGAATACGAGTATCAGATTCTTACTTCAAAAATTGACAGCTTGCGTGTTGCGCCTATTTTTATTGATGATACTCCGGCAATCAATGTATTTGAATTGCGCAGCAAGTGTCGCAGGTTAAAACAGCAGCACAACATTGAAATAATAATGATTGATTACCTGCAACTGATGAGCGGACCCGCAGAAGGCAAAGGCGGCAACGGCAATCGCGAACAGGAAATTAGTCATATTTCTCGTTCGCTGAAAGGGCTTGCAAAAGAGTTGAACATTCCTGTGATTGCACTTTCGCAGTTATCGCGTGCACCAGAGAAAAGAGGTGGTCCGCCAAAGCCAGTGCTTTCGGACTTACGTGAATCGGGTGCCATAGAACAGGATGCGGATATTGTAATGTTTTTGTATCGCCCAGAGTACTACAAAATTCCTCAGTTTGAAGATGGATCGCCTACAGATGGCATTGCAGAGGTAATGATTTCGAAGCACCGTAACGGTGCAGTGGCGGATGTGCGCACGCGCTTTGTGGGCAAGTACGCCAAGTTTGAAAACCTCAATACATTTAGTGCTGCGGATGAATATGATAATATGCGTAGTGCTCCGGTGAAAAAGAATTATGTGGATATGCCTTCTAAAATGAATAAGGAGGCAGATGATGAAGTTGAGTTTAAAAAGAAACATAAACCCGAGGATTTTAATAGCAAAGATGCTCCGCCTTGGTAAAAGGGACGGGGAGCGAAGGACGGGGGACGAGTTCATTGATTGAACAATTGTTGCTTTGAAATTGTGGCTCTCTTACATTTGCCAACCATAAAATGAACTCAACTAAGAATATATATCATGCAATAGGTGTAATGAGCGGCAGCTCCTTAGACGGATTAGATATTGCCCTATGTAAATTGGAAATACTAAATGGAAATTGGAGGCACGAGATTATTACTGCCGAATGCTTGCCATTTTCTCCGGAATGGAAACACCAATTGCTCTATACGATTTTCGTTTCAGGAAAAGACCTTAGTGAATTGCATAGTGCTTTTGGGAAATATATTGGGGAATGTGTGCATTGCTTTATTACTCAAAACAACATTCAACAAAATATTGATTGCATTGCTTCGCACGGGCATACAATTTTTCATTTTCCTGAAGAAGGATATACAACTCAAATAGGTGATGGCGCAGCTATTGCGGCTGTATCTGGCATTACTACTGTTTGTGATTTGCGCGCTGTGGATGTGGCGCATGGCGGCACTGGTGCGCCAATTGTTCCTATTGCAGATAAACTACTTTTTACTGATTATGAATTTTGCCTGAACCTTGGTGGCATTGCAAATATTTCGGCAAAAAAAGGTGACAAGATTTTAGCGTTTGATGTATGCCCTTGCAATCAACTACTAGACTATTTCGCGCAGGAACTGAATAAAGACTATGATGAAAACGGAGCCTTGGCTGCAAGCGGAAACACCGATGAAGTAAAGTTGCAGCAACTACTTGCAAACTCGTTTCATCAATTAAGTTTTCCAAAATCATTAGACAATAGTTTTAGCAGAATCAACGCACAGCCTATTTTAGAAAGTATTGAAGGAAGCATTGAAGATAAACTGCGCACCGCTGTTGAGTACATTGCCATTCAGCTTGCAAATGATTTTAATGTAGTAGCGGAAGCGTTAAAAATAAATTTGAAGGATTCAAAAGTATTGGTGACGGGTGGTGGGGCATTCAATGGCTTTTTAATAGAAAGATTGAAAGCCTCCACTAATGTTCAAGTTGTGATTCCTGACGATGATACCATAAAGTTCAAAGAAGCATTGGCGATGGCATTGATTGGTGTGTTGAGATTGAGAGGGGAAGTGAATGTGTTTAGTTCGGTTACTAATGCAAAGAAAGATACGGTGAATGGCGCGGTGTATCTGCCTTAAAAAAGGGGCGAGGGACGAGGGACGAAAGGACGAGGGGCGTAAGGGCGAGGGACGAGGGACGAGGGACGAAAGGGCGAGGGGCGAAAAGACCAGGGACGTTTGAAAAGAACTAAACTACTTACCTTCCAAAGCACCAATATCAGGCGTGCCGTTGCGGGAGCGGTCAAACAAGTCTATATTATTTGCAGCAGGAGTTCCACCAAAAAAACCTGCATCAATCAGTGGCGAGCCGAGACTATCGCTTGGTGTAAAATCTTCCTTACTTACATCTTTGAATCTTGGTTGATCGTTGAATTTGCAGTCAACGAATTTTGAGGAATATTTAGTAGCACTATCTTGCTTTAATTTAATCAAGCAATGGTCGAAGCGAATAGCATCTGCATCATCTGTAAAACGAAATTCATTATCTAAAGAACCCCACACAATGGTGTTTGAAATTTGTGTAGTCAATACACCTCCATAAAGTGCATTATCTTCTATAGCTACAATTTTATCGGCAATCAATAATGCTTCTTGCTTGTGCTCCAAAAATCTTCCTCCAGTATTGTAAATAGTGCAATGATTGAGATTGTAAATTCCGCCAAGTGCAAGCGCAGCCACATTGCTACCAGTAGTATGGAATAAACAATTTACTGCATTAACTTCAGCATTCAATGCAAAAAGAGCGGTGTTTTGTGCATTCTTTACGATGCACTGTGTAAGATTTAATTTGGATGCTGTAGTTGATGTATAGTTTTTCAACAATGTATTTGGAAAAACCATTTGCTGAAAAGCAAGATTGAAAATGTATTCATCAGCAATGCCAAAAAAAGATTCATTCACTACTACTCGTTGCAAATTAAGTCGAGCAATCAACGAGGTATTTCTGCCAAAAATAATACCCCACCATTGTGCCGGTTTATCGCGGTAGAAACTTTCTAAGCGCAAACCGCGAAACACAATAGAATCATTCCATGAGTTGGCTTGCGCATTCAATGTGCCATAAACAAATAGACCAGCATTGTTACCCGAAAATATTTTGCAACCGCTTTGAATATTTAAGGTTGCGCCTTCATCCACGCCTACACCGGGGAAACCACTCGCCAAAATAATATGTGGCTTATCGTTTGTCCAGTTAACCGTTTGCCCGTTTTGGTAAATTTCTCCTTTGTGGTAATAGGCATCTTGCCCCCACACTTCCAACACCACATTTTGAGTAACTCCATTGGTTATCAATTCCACTATATCGGTTATCACAAATGGATTGTTGGGGTTTTGAGGATTCTTTACAGTTACCTCTACAAACACATAAATACTATCCTTTCCTGGAATTTCTACATCGCTGAATTGCTTGCCGGTAATGCCGTCCACATTCATTCTAAAAGGGGCATCGGTTTGTAAATCAAGCAATCGAATGGAGCTTATTTTGACAGACTTGCTTTCCTTATTATATATTTTAAAGAAACGTGTGGTGGAAGCGAGTTGTGTAAACACGGTGTCGAATGAAAGGGTATCGGTAGAAAACTCCAAAGCACCTTTATCTCTGAAAACCTCCTTTCGGCAGCTTTGCGTAAGCATTGCCGAAACAACTAAAACTATTATCGTAAACCCTAAAACAACTCTTTTACCAAAACTCATGCGATGCGAATAACGAAAAAGTTGTTGATGTAGTATAAAAAAGGGACGAGTGCTCAGGACGAGGGACGAGTGCTCCAGAAAAAATTTCAAATTTAAACGTAAAAAAAATGTGATGTTTCAATCTTATGACAAATCTGTGACAATTCTCCGAGAATGACATTGCACATTTGCGACTTCAAAATTCAAAAAAAATTCAATGAACAAGATTCTACTTACAATTTGTATTTTTTCTGTGCTGGTAACCAAAGCACAAACAACTGTAGTTGACACAGTTTACACAGGAGCCCAATATAAAGATGCCGTTTACTATCAATTATCTTCGGGTAGCAAAACAACCGTTTTGAACAACAATTGGCATTTGGCATTCTCTGTACAAAAGGTGCTTCCTCCTTTAAATACTTTACCATCTGTAACCATCCGATTGAATGAAGGCGGCACGGGCATTACGCTTTTTCAAAAGTCTTTTAACGACACTGCCTTCTTTACTGGCGACACCATTGGCTTTTCAACTTTCGACAGAATTTATGACACAGACCGCAATTTAGACACAGGTGCATTTAACCGTGGTTTAAACATTTCTCAATTTGATTATGGTTGGGGCGTTTATAACCAAACTACCAAAAACATTCCGGGTAGAAACGTATTTTACTTAAATCTTGGAAACAGTATCAAAAAATTCAGAGTGGTTGAATTGACTTTCGACACATTGTGGCAAATTCAATACGCCAATCTAGACAACAGCAACCTGCAAAGCATTAGCATTCCTAAAAAGCAATTTACAGGAAAACTTTTTGCCTATTTAAATGTAGAAACCAACGCAGTTTCCGACCGCGAACCAGTTGCCACTTCATGGAATTTACTTTTTCATAAATATTTTGCAAGAGACGTTGTAGGTTTTGACGGTTATCCAGCAACAGGTATTTGGACTAACAAAAGCGACTCCACTGCCGAAGCGCGCAAAGTTGATTTGGCAACGGCTACCTTCAACAACTTTACTTTCACCAAAAACCTTAGCGCAATTGGTCGCGATTGGAAAGAGTATGTGGCACCAGTGTGGGTAATTGAAGATTCTCTTTTATACTTTGTAAAAACTAAAACTGGTGCTATTTACAAACTGCGCTTTACCGATTTTGGTGGCAGTGGTAACGGCATGTTTGTGTTTGAAAAAACATTAGTGTTTGGCAGCACTGGCGTGGATGAAATTGCCGACATAAAATTTAAGTGTTATCCAAATCCTGCATCCAATTTCATTACAGTATTAACTGATGGATTGGTGAGCGAGGCAACAGTTTCAATCACCGACCTATCTGGAAGAACATTCTTGCAACAAAACTTATCGAATGGATTTTCGGCAACAAACGTTGACGTTCAAAATCTAAACACAGGCATCTATTTATTAACGCTTGAAAGCAAAGGCAACAGAAAAGTTGAGCGTGTAGTTATCAGTCGCTAATTCAGCTTTTGTTTAAATTAAAAAAGGCTTCCTGCGTAAAAAACACAGGAAGCCTTTTTGTTTGTGTGAAAAAAATATTCAACAGTAAAAGATAGCTATTTTCAAAAACAGCTTCCTTGTTTTTGCACTAATAGAAATTTTTTCAAATGCACTTTCACAGTTGTGAAAGCCTGCTGGAAGTTTTTCAAATGCACTTTTAAAGCTCTGAAACAGCACTCCAACTTTTTGGAATGAATTCCTGAAAGGATAAATTAAGAATGCATAGAATCCTTCCCGGCTATGACTCGCCCAAACGGACTTTGCGTACCATTAACTGCTTATACGTTTGCGTTCACCGCTCATTTGGCTTTTTAATAAGAATGCTTTACTAAGTGAATTTGCAATTAATCATTGGTAATGCCACTTTAAAGTCGCGTGACTAATGAACTTAATAGGTCTTATTAAGCTACTTTTCCACCTTTAGCTTACTAAGAATGAGCAACAAATATCCCAACAGCTTTTTTAGTTTGGCATAAAGTTTGTTGTAACATTGATGTTTACTTAACGTACGGTCTCAAATTAATTTATAATGATGAAAAAACTTCTCTACACAATAGCCATTGTTTTTGCTATAACTACCATTGCCAATGCCCAAAGCGGGCGTGTGGGTATTGGAACTTCGGCTCCCAAAACTAAATTAGATGTGGCAGGTGCTATCAG
>CAZKHZ010000085.1:0-3278 GCA_964552715.1 uncultured Chitinophagaceae bacterium
TATTGTTCTACTCAAACTACCTCTGTGGTTTCCACAGAGCCATTATGAGTACTCCAAATGGCTGATAATCATTTAGTTACAAAACTACAATTCAAAATAAATGTTAAAGCGGAATTTGCCACATAATTAACGAATACTGTTTACGTTTTACTATCAAATCAAAATTTAAACACAAAAATAGCAACAGCATGAAACAGCACTACATCATCAAATAAATAGTTAGCTATGAGTAGTTCAAATTTGTGGAGGTATTTCCTTCGCAGCAGAGTGTCCTGAAAGGCACTCTGCGTTACGTCAAGCGCAACTGTTTAACTAATAAATACCAATCAATCCCTCGCTGGCGCACGCGTGTCGGGTGTGCTACAATTGACATTTTCATTACCTATATATTTCCCCGCTTTTTAAATACAAAATCAATGGCGTTCAATGCAGGTCCTGTCATTAGCGTTGTTGCCAAAGCCATCAGCACCATGATGGTAAAAATTTCTTTAGTCAGGATACCCAAATCGTAACCGATATTCAACACAATCAGTTCCATCAACCCGCGCGTGTTCATCAATGTACCTATAATTAAACTGTCTTTCCAGCTTTGCCCCACCAACCTTGCAGCTACGGTGCTTCCGGCAAATTTGCCCACCACCGCAATGCCTATAATACCTGCACAAAGCAACCACAGATTGCCGCCCGATAGCACACCAATTTCGGTACGCAAACCTGTAAATGCAAAAAACAGCGGCAACAAGAGTGTTACACTTACGTCTTCTAATTTATCGGTAAAAACTTCGCGCACGGTGGTGGCAGAAGGCATCACAACGCCTGCAAGAAATGCCCCAAACAAAGCGTGAATGCCAATTACTTCAGACATCAATGAAGAAAATATCAATGTCAAAAACACAAAGGCACTGAAAGTAAAATCTGATTTGCCTTCAATAAAATGCTTGGTGCTTACTTTTTTCAATAATGGTTTTACAACAAAAAACATCCCAGCAATATACAAAGCGCTCCACACAAAAGTCATCAACGAAGCACTCAAACCCCCAGCGTTTGCAATGCCAATAACCAAGGCTAAAATGCACCATGCCGAAACATCATCAATGGCAGCGCAGATGATGGCAAGTTTACCTGCGGTAGTACGCGTTAAGTTTCGCTCACGCAAAATTCTTGCCAGCACCGGAAAAGCAGTAATGCTTAAAGCAATACCCATAAACAATGCGTAGGTAATAAACGGAACATTGCTTGGCGCATAGCTCGAATAAAGAAACCATGCCAACACCACGCCCAAAAAGTAAGGAAATACAATACTTACGTGGCTAATAACTACTGCCGAAACAGCTTTGGATTTGAATATACCTAAATCAACCTCCAAGCCGATGGTAAACATGAAAAGTATCAAGCCAATTTGACTTGTCAATTGCAGCACAGCAAAAGTGGAAGGAGGGAAAATAAAATTCATCACCTCCGGAAAAAATAAACCCAGCAAGGATGGTCCCAGAAGTATGCCTGCGGTAATTTCTCCAATTACGGAAGGCTGACCGATGCGCTTAAAGAATCCACCAAGGAATTTTGAAGAAGTAACCACTACCAAAATTTGTAACAGCAAGGTGGTAAGCGGGTTGTGGATACGTGCAATTAATGAATTTCCACCTGCACTTTGATTTTTTACTTCAGCTATTATTGAAGAGGGAGTCAATGATTCGCCAGCCAATAATAAATATACTATGCCCGCCAGTAGGGGCAACACAAGTAGTAAGTATATAGAGGCAGACTTTGCTTTCACAAATGGGAAACGCTTGCAAATATTGAAGCGCGGCAAATCTACAATAGCAATTCAAATTTATGAATGAGAATACGCACATTCATTTTAAATCAACAGAACTAACTGATTTTCATCCATAAGAACTTTGTGTGAAATGCCCGTGATTTAAAATCAAATAAAACATAGTTAAAAAATAAAGGAAGTCGGTATTATTTTTACGCTGAATCAGGATTAAAACAACATCCTGAAAACACTTTTAATAATACTTCTAAATGTGTCAGGTTTTTTGGGAAGGGACACATAAACCTCCCAACCACCACCAACAAAATCTCCTACTCATATTCCAGATTCTTCAGTTCCCCCATCCTTTATTCTGTGTAATCATCGCCTGCGTGCAATCAATCCCCAAGCGCACAAAATTCACGCCCCCTTCTAAACTTACGAATCGTATTTTCGCCCCATGAATAAAAAGCGCGTAATCCTCATCATTATGGACGGGTGGGGGCATGGCACCAAACCCGAAGCCAGTGCCATAGCACAAGCAAACACTCCTTTTATAAATTCATTGTACAAAAACTACCCCAACACCGAGCTATTCACCCATGGCATAAACGTTGGCTTGCCCGATGGGCAAATGGGCAACAGCGAAGTAGGGCATTTAAATATTGGCGCAGGCAGGATTGTTTATCAAGAATTACTGCGCATCAACAATTCCGTTAAGAGCGGTGACCTCGCCCAAAACAAAACTTTTTTAGCATCCATAGATTATGCCAAACAAAACAATAAACCCCTCCACTTGATTGGCTTGGTAAGCGATGGAGGCGTGCATTCACACACACAACACTTGATGGCAATGTGCCAAATTGCAGTAGCCCAAGGCTTACACCCCAATCAGATTTTTATACATGCCTTCACCGATGGCAGAGACACCGACCCCAAAAGTGGCTATGCTTATCTCAAAGAATTGATAACTTTTCTAAAGGAAAAAAAATGCGGACGAATTGCAAGTGTCTGCGGGCGCTACTATGCAATGGATAGAGACAATCGCTGGGAGCGCATCAAGCTCGCCTATGATTTATTAACCCAAGCAAAAGGCAAACCAAGTACCGATGCCCTGCAAGCAATTACCCAAAGTTATGCAGCAGGTGTCACCGATGAATTTATCCTGCCCATTTCTATAAAAGATGCAAGCGGCAATCCCCTCTCAACTATCAAAGAAGGCGATGCCGTGGTGTGCTTCAACTTTCGTACCGACCGCTGCCGCGAAATCACCAAAGCCCTTACCCAACAAGACTTCCCAGAGTATGAAATGAAAAAACTATCGCTACACTTTACCACCATGACAGTGTATGACAGCAGCTTCAAAAACATTCACAATATTTTTGATAACGATGATTTAAAAAATACTTTGGGTGAAGTAATTGCACAAAACCACTTAACGCAATTGCGCATTGCCGAAACCGAAAAATATCCCCACGTCACCTTCTTCTTTTCTGGTGGAAGAGAAAAAATATTTCAAGGC
>CAZKHZ010000085.1:3288-8951 GCA_964552715.1 uncultured Chitinophagaceae bacterium
GTCTCGTATCATGGCACCTTCGCCCAAGGTAGCAACCTACGATTTGCAACCCGAAATGAGTGCCTTTGAAATAACCGAAAAAGTAAGCGAAGTATTAAACAAAAAGGCTGCCGATTTTATTTGTTTGAACTTTGCCAATGCTGACATGGTGGGGCACA
Source organism: uncultured Chitinophagaceae bacterium (assembly GCA_964552715.1). Classification (GTDB taxonomy): domain Bacteria; phylum Bacteroidota; class Bacteroidia; order Chitinophagales; family LD1; genus UBA7692. The sequence continues at coordinate 3,447 of CAZKHZ010000085.1, forward strand.
CAGGTGTTTTCAGCGCGGGCATCAAAGCCTGCGAAACCATAGATACATGTGTAAACAAAGTGGTCACTACTGCTTTGGCAAACGACTATGCAATTCTGGTTACAGCCGACCACGGCAATGCAGATTATATGATAAACGAAGATGGCTCACCCAACACAGCCCACACTACCAATCCTGTACCTTTGTTTTTAATTGATAATGATTTCAAACCAGCATTGCACAACGGCACGCTTTCAAACATTGCACCCACAGTTTTAAAACTAATGCAACTGCCGCAGCCAACCGAAATGACCGGTAAGAGTTTGTTTTAATTGTGCTAAAGAAATTGCAGAGCGTTATTGCAAAGCCTCTGTAAGTAGATAGTCCTGCTCTTTAAGGTGTTGCTTTTTGAAACCCGTTGCCGGAGAAGCAGAATTCTTACGGTAAATTCCTTTCACTTTTGGCAACACACCAAACAACCTGCCAACAAGAAACTGCCAAGCACCCATGTTTTTAGGTTCTTCCTGCAACCACGCAATTTCCGCATCAGGATATTTGTCAATCACCGCCTGCATTTGTTTCAAAGGAATAGGATACAGTTGCTCAACCCGCGCTATCAACACATCCGTTTTATCTTCTTTCAACTGTCTTTCCTTCAAATCGTAATAAATTTTGCCCGAGCAGAAAACCACTTTGCGAATCTTCTTGTTTTGGGGCTCATCCACTATCACTTCTCTAAAAGTACCTTGAGTGATTTCAGCTAAATCTGACACACATGCTGCATGACGCAACAATGATTTAGGACTCATCACCACCAACGGCTTTCTAAATTCCCAAGCCAACTGCCTGCGCATAGCATGGAAAAAGTTTGCCGGAGAAGTAATGTTTACAACCACCATATTTAACTCGGCACACATTTGTAAAAAACGCTCCAATCGCGCGCTGCTATGCTCGGGACCCTGCCCTTCGTAACCATGCGGCAACAACATCACTAATCCTGAATAGCGTTGCCATTTACTCTCGGCTGCGGCAATAAACTGGTCAATGATAATTTGTGCTCCATTATTAAAGTCACCAAACTGTGCTTCCCAAATCACCAAGGGATTTGGGTCGGTGATAGAATAACCATATTCGAAACCAAGCACACCATATTCACTCAAATGCGAATTGATAACCCTGAACTTTCCTTGCTTCTCAGAAAGGCGACTCAAGCGATTATACTCTTCATCTGTCTTTTCATCGTTTATTACTACATGTCGGTGTGTAAAGGTACCGCGCTTTACATCTTCACCACTTAGGCGCACATCATTGCCATCATTCAATATGGATGCATACGCCAATAATTCAGCAGCAGCCCAATCTAACTTCTTGTCTTCGCAAATCAACTTCTGACGATCTTTCAAATACTTTTGCATTTTGCGCACTGGGGTGTAAGTTTCAGGAACCTCACACATAGCATTCGCCAATTTCAAAAGCGTTTTTTCATCTACACTCGTTGCAGGCGATTTTTCAAAATCAACGCCTCTTGCTTTGCGCAATTTATCCCAAGCAATTTCTGTAGGCTGTGGCTTGTAGGGGAGAGGATGTTGCTTTACAGAATCTAAACGAGCCTGCAAGTCTGCCCAAAATTCTTTCTCCAATTTAATAGCGACTTCCGATTCAATAGAGCCTTGTTGTGCAAGTTGTTTTGAGTAAACATCTCGTGGGTTATCTTGCTTGTCAATCAATGCATACATCAATGGCTGCGTGAACTTTGGGTCATCACTTTCGTTGTGCCCCCATTTGCGATAACACACCATATCAATAAATACATCCTTGTTGAATAACTGTCTGTACTCTGCAGCCAACTCTGCAACAAACACAGCCGCCTCGGGGTCATTACCATTAACGTGAAAAACGGGAGCCTCAATAGTTGCAGCAATAGAAGTGCAATAATCGCTAGAGCGCGCTTCATCAAAATCGGTTGTAAAACCAATTTGATTATTGATTACAAAATGAATAGTACCACCGGTGTAGTAACCTTCCAATTTTGCCATTTGCAACACTTCATAAACAATACCCTGTCCTGCCACAGCAGCATCACCATGAATGGTTACAGGCAATATCTGGTCGTAGTTCTCTTTATAAATTGAATTTGCCTTGGCTCTGCAAAAGCCTGCTACAATTGGATTTACAGCTTCTAAGTGCGAAGGATTAGGCATTAGTTTTAGATAAACATTTTTACCTCCTTCAGTTTCATATTGCGATGAAAAACCAAGATGATACTTCACATCGCCATCCCCAAAAGCTGGGTCACCTACTACATTCCCCTCAAACTCATTGAAGATTTCCTCGTATGTTTTCCCTAAAATATTGGTCAACACATTCAGCCTTCCGCGATGCGCCATACCAAACACCACTTCTTCCACACCATGCGCGGCACATTTATTGATAATAGCTTCTAAAGATGGTATGGTAGTCTCGCCACCTTCCAGTGAAAAACGCTTTTCACCAATGTATTTTTTGCCCAAAAAGTGTTCAAAAACTACTGCTTTATTCAACGAGCGAAGTATCTGCTCTTTCTTCTTTAAATCAAAACTTACAAGTGTTGTACCCTCTTCAATTTTTTTGCGCAGCCATTCGCGTTCTATTTTGTTACGTATGTAACCATATTCAAACCCTATTGTATGCAAATATATATTGTGGAGTTTAGCCAAAATGTCGCGCAAGGTTGCATTCGGCAGTCCAATATCGCTGCCAATCACAAACTTCCTGTCTAAGTCTTTTTCGCTCAAACCAAAGGAGGCTAAGTCTAAATCGGCTTGGCGATCTTTGCGCGGCTTCAACGGGTTGGTATTGGCAATAAGATGTCCTTTGTTTCTGTAGGCATTTATTAATTCAAAAACCTTGAATTCATCAGTGCTTACACCTGCCGCCTTTCCATTACCATTGTAGCTAATACTAGCAAAATCAAAGCCCTCAAAAAACTTCTTAAATTCCGGATCAACGGAGCTTGGATTTGATTTGAAATCGCGGTATAAATTTTCTATATACTCCGGTGTTGCGTTGGAGAGAAACGAGTAACTATCCATGTTTTAGCTGTGTTGCTTTTTTTCAGCGGGTCAAAAGTATAGTATTCTCCTAGAGGTTTTCAACAAAAAATAAATTGAAACATTTTTTAGTGAACATTAATTCCGCACTAGACAATTCCTTTTCACAATAAATACTAATCAAATCATTCACTACTTTTATGGCGAACTCTTTTTATAGGTTTGTGTTGTTAGATTAAAAAAATATACAAATGAAATTCATCGCACTATTTATTCTCTTATCTATGGTACCAACATCAAAATCTGTTTACGACTTCAAAATGCAAAGCATTGATGGTAAAGAAGTGGCATTAGAGACTTACAAAGGCAAAGTGCTTTTGTTTGTAAACGTTGCCAGCAAATGCGGATTAACTCCACAGTACAAGGACATTCAAGCTTTATACGAAAAATATAAAGGTAAGGGCTTGGTTGTATTAGGCTTTCCGGCAAATAACTTCATGGGTCAGGAACCAGGCAGCGATAAAGACATTAAGGAGTTTTGCAGTTCGAAATACGATGTAACCTTCCCGATGTTTTCTAAAATTTCGGTAAAAGGCAGTGACCAACATCCTTTATACAAATACCTTACTTCTAAAGATGAAAATGGGGTAGTTGACGCTAAGGTTAGCTGGAACTTCCAAAAATTTTTGGTGAGTAAATCGGGCAAAGTAATCACCTCGTTTGGTCCGCAAACATCGGTTACTGAGGCTGATGTTACCAAAGCGATTGAAGCTGCTTTAGCCCAATAATTTTGCAGATTATACTCTGTAACCTACAGTTAAAATTTAAAAGTTAATAACACATGGCTTGCAAGCGGCAAAAATTTAACTTCGCCCGCAAAATAAAATTCTCTTGAACCGTCTATCTTCAAACTCATCGTATAAACTATTGGGTTTGCATCAACATTTTACGATTTCGTTTTTGAAAACAAATGCTTTCTTGTTTCTGGCATTTGCGCTAATGTTTTTTAATATTTCAGCATTTGCTCAACAAAGTTGGACGCTAGAAAAATGTATTAATCATGCTTTAACCAACAACATAAGTGTAAGGCAGGCAGGTTTACAAAAAGACATTTCCAAAAAGCAGTTGACACAAAGTTACTTGAGTACTTTTTTACCAACTGTTGATGCTTCGCTAAGTTATAATGTGAGTTTTGGTAATTCATTAAATCAATTTGATTTCACTTTAATTTCAGGAAGTCTGCAAACCGTTACGGGTAACATTTCTGGAAGTCTGCCCCTGTTTACAGGGCTTCAACAATTGAATAATATTCAAAAAACAAAAAGTGATTTTCAGGCTGCCTATTTTGATGCTGAAGAGGCAAAGAATAATATTTCGCTAAGCGTAACCTCTGCTTTTTTAAATGTAATACTTGCTAAAGAAATTTTAAAAGTTGCCGAACATCAATTGCAACTCACCAACGAACAATTAGGTATCACTGAAAAGCGTGTTAAAATTGGTTCCCTTCCGGAGGTGTCTTTGTTGGAGTTTCAGGCACAACGTGCCCGCAATGAAGTGGATATTATCAATGCAAAAAATCAAATTGATTTGGCGATTTTAAGTATTCGCAACTTGTTGCAAATATCTGTTGAAAGTGACTTTGAACTTGCCATTCCTGAAATTAATGCCAATACGTTAAGCTTAAATGCGCTCACTTCACCTGTTGACGTTTATAAGTACGCTTTAAACAATCAGCCAAGTATAAAAAGTGCAGAGGCGCGTTTGAAAAGTGCGCTTTCCTCATTGCGCATTTCGCGCGGTTCTTTCAGCCCAACGCTCACTGTTTTTGGGCAAGTGGGCACTAACTATTCTGACCAAAGCAAGCGCCCAACTGCTTATGACACTTTGATTATCCCCGGTTTGCCAACACAATATTTTGGAAGGGATTTTGAACTCACTCCTTTGGGAAATCAGTTGCAACAAAGCCTTAGAAAGGTTGTGGGTGTTTCTTTAAATATTCCTATCATCAGCAAAGGGCAGCGTTTTACAAACGAACAGATTGCAAAAATTCAGTTGCAACTCAGCGAGTTAGATTTGCAAAATAGAAGGAATCAATTGCAACAGCAAATAACAGAAGCTTATTCAAATGCCCGCGCTTCATCAGAATCTTTTATAGCCAACCAAAAGAGTTTAGATGCTGCACAACAATCCTTTGATGCAATCAAAAATAGATTTGAAGTTGGCTTGGTCAATCAGTTTGATTTTGAGCGCGCTCGCATAAACGTAATAGCTGCCGAATCGCAAATGTTGCAGGCAAAATACACTTTCGTTTTCCGTCAAAAAGTACTCGATTTTTATCAAGGAAAACCTATAACCTTGCAATAAGACATTAAGATGAAAAATAACAAACTGATTTATTGGCTTGCAGGCTTGGTTTTGTTGCTGATTGTTTTTGCATTCATTGCAAAAAAGCAAGGTTGGATAGGCAACAGCAGCGGCAAGTTGGTAGCAACTGAAA
>CAZKHZ010000085.1:8961-14510 GCA_964552715.1 uncultured Chitinophagaceae bacterium
ACTACGTTCTATTATTGAAACCGTAACCGCTAGTGGAAAGTTAATTCCACTCACCGAAGTGAAACTCAGTTCAGAAGTAAGCGGAGAAGTAATTGAACTGAATGTAAAAGAAGGCGATTCGGTAAAACAAGGTCAATTGCTTGCAATTATTAACCCTTCCATTTACGAGTCATTAGTAACACAAGCAGAGGCAGCACTTAATCAAATTCGCGCATCGCGAAGCGGTGCTAAAGCAAGTTCTATTCAAGCAAAGGCGCAATACAATCAAGCATTAGTTACTTTCAATCGCAATAAAACGTTACATACACAAAAAGTAATTTCCGATGCAGAATTTGAGGCTGCAAATTTACAATTGGAACAAGCCGATGCGGGTTTGAAAACCGCTGAAGAACAGGTGAATGGTGCGTCTTTCAACATCTCCAGTGCCGAAGCGCAAGTGAAGCAGGCAAAAGAAAATTTATTGAGAACAAAAATCTATGCACCTATTGGCGGCATTGTAAGTTTAGTAAATGTGAAGTTAGGCGAGCGCGTTGTTGGTACTGCGCAAATGAGCGGCACAGAAATTATCCGCCTAGCAGATTTAGAGAATATGTTGATACAAGTGGATGTAAATGAAAATGATGTGTTGCGCGTGCATCTTAATGACACTGCCGATGTAGAAGTAGATGCTTACTTGGGTAAAAAATTTAAGGCAATTGTAAATCAAATAGCATATAGTTCTACTTCGTCATCATCGTTGATGAGTTCACAAGCAACTAACTTCACTGTAAAGTTGACTTTACTTAAAGAGTCTTACACTGAATTGATTGATGTAGAAAGAGGTTTACGATACCCATTTCGCCCAGGTATGAGCGCAACTGTGGATATTAAAACAGCCTCTAAAGCAAATGTACTTACCGTACCAATTCAATCTGTTACCATCCGCGAAGAAGAAGATTCAAAAGAAAAACGATTGAAGGATGCCGATAAGAACAATGGTGAGTCGGCTGATAAAAAGAAGGTAAAAGAAATGGTGTTCACTATTGATAAAAATAAAGCTAGAGGTGTTGAGGTGAAAACTGGCATTCAAGATGCAAACTATATTGAAATTATTGAAGGCTTAAAAGAAAATGAGGAAGTAGTAAAAGCTCCATTCAAAGCAATTACAAAAACGCTCAAGGATGGCGACTTGATTAAAATAGTTACTGAAAAAGAACTATTTAAAAATCAAGAGGAGGAGTAAAAAAATAAGCAGTGCCGTCTTAAAACGCCTGCAACTCTACGAGCTGTTTATAGATGCCATTGTGCGCCATCAAGCCAATGTGGTTGCCGCGCTCGGCAACTGTGCCATCTTTAACCACAACAATTTCATCAGCATATTGAATAGTAGAAAGGCGATGTGCAATTACTATAGAAGTTCTGCCTTTCATTAATTTATTCAAAGCCTCTTGTACCAACTTTTCCGAACCAGAATCGAGCGATGAAGTTGCTTCATCCAGAATCAAAATTGGAGGATCTTTCAACACTGCTCTAGCTATGGTAAGTCTTTGCTTTTCTCCTCCGCTTAATTTGCTGCCTCTGTCGCCAATTATACTATCATAACCATGTTTAAGGTTTGAAATAAATTCATGAGCATTGGCAACTTTTGCTGCGGCAATCACTTTATCTTTTGTCGCCCCTAGAAAACCAAAAGCAATGTTATTGAACACAGTATCATTAAACAGAATAGATTCTTGAGATACCATGCCAAACAAGGTTCTCAAGTCATTTAATTTATATTCTCTTATATCAATTCCATCAATGAAAACACCACCCTTTTTGGGGTCGTAGAATCTTGGTAACAAATCTGCAAGCGTTGATTTTCCTGCACCGCTTTGCCCCACCAATGCAATCATTCGTCCTCTTTCTATGGTAAGGTTTACTTTACTTAACACCTCTTTATCATCATAATTGTTGTAAGCAAAACTCACATCCCTGAACTCAATATTTTTCTTAAATTCTTTAATTGGTTTTGCATCCGCTCTTTCCTTAATATCAATTGGCGCATCTAAAATTTCGTAGATACGATTTGAAGATGCCAAGCCTTTTTGAATGTTATAAAAGGCATTTGAAAAACTCTTTGCGGGCGGAATCAATTGCGAAAAAATCACCATAAAGCCAATGAAAGTTTCTGCTGTCATCATCTTTTGCTCTAGCACCAAACGCCCGCCAAACCAAAGCACCGCGCATACAACACATATTGCTAAAAATTCGGTGAGCGGAGACGACAATTCTCTGCGAGAAGTCATTTTATGTGCAAGCTTATAATGCTCTTCATTTGCCTTTTCAAATTGTTGTGTTTTGAATTTTTCGGCACCAAATGCATGAATTATTCTTAAGCCGCTAAGCGTTTCTTCAATAATAGAAATCAAAAAACCAAGCCGCTCCTGCCCTTGTGCCGAGGCACGCTTCAACTGCTTTCCAATTCTTCCAATCAATAAGCCTGTAACCAACAACATCATAAATACAAAAATTGTAAGCTGAAAGCTCATTAAAACCATTGCCCCTAAAAACACAATGATATTTATCGGCTCGCGAAAAAACACTTCAAGCATATTCATTATGCTCACTTCTACTTCTTTCACATCGTCTGTCATTCGCGCTATTAAATCGCCTTTTTTCTCTTTGCTATAAAACGAAAGTGGCAGTGCAAGAATTTTTCTAAACACATCATTGCGAATGTCGCGCACCACACCATTCCGTACAGGACTCATGGCAAAAACCGCAAGGAATCGAAAAAGATTTTTTAAAAAAAAAATAATTGCTACCGCAATACATATAAACATTAACCCCGAGGTAGCACCTTGCTCGCGGATGATTGTGCTCAAATGGAATTCAAAGTATGCAATAAAAAAAGTGTGGTTGAATGCAAACTTTGGAGCTTCCAACACTAAAGGAATTTTGCCGAAAAGCAATTGCAAGAATGGTATCAACATCACAATACTTACCAATGAAAAAAGTACACTCAGCAAGTTGCACAACACATTAAAAAATGCGTGGTACTTATACTTGCCTACATAAGAGAGTAAACGAAAGAATTGCTTCACAAATAATATATTGCTGCAAGGTTAGCAAAACGCTGATTTATATACCTTATTGTTTATTGCTGAATTTTCCATAAGCCAAATGTTAAGTAATCATGTAGCCGCAAAACAAAGATGTGGAAAACCTCGCTGTAAGAAACTTATAAAACATTGCTTCACAACACATTTGCTAATAATAGCATCTGTGTTGAAAAGAAAACTTGCAATTACATTATTGGCTAAGTATTACAAGTACATTTATCTAACTAAATATTAATCAAAATGGAAACACTTGCAAACAGACAATGGAGGAGGTTGGACGGCACTCGAATTGAAAAAATTTGGGAGGCAGTGGAGGAATCTTTGGTGAATGAAAGAGAATTAAATAATCCGATTAAAGTTTGCATTGGCACTGATAGTCAAGTGCGAGGATTGGAGACGGAATTTGCCACAGTAATTGTAATTATTCGCAAAGGACGTGGCGGCTACATGTACATCCAAAATGAAAAAAGCACGCAAAAGATGTCGTTGAAAGAACGCTTGCTGATTGAAGTTTCGCGCTCTATTGACATAGCCTACAAATTGTGTCCGCTATTTGATCAATACAAAACAGAGTTGGAAGTCCATGCAGACATTAACACCAATCCTCGCTTCAACAGTAATATTGCATTAAGCGAAGCAATGGGCTACATTCTATCTATGGGCTTTACCTTTAAAGCAAAGCCAGATGCCGTGGCGGCAAGTTGTTGTGCGAATAAGGTCGTGTAGAATTTAAGAAGCGAGCAGACTCTTTACTCTTTCAAAAAAGCTTTTTTGAGCAATTGGCTTTGGCAATTCTAACTTCGGTTTAGCATTTTCAATTAGTTGCCTTGCATTGGTAGGTTGAAAGCTATTATCTAAAAATGCTTTATCAATAGTTGGAAAATTATAATCTACTAAGCCAAGCGATTTGCCCACTTTTGGTCTATCGCGGATGTTATCGCCAAACTGTTCAAAGTTGGTCATAAAGTCATCGTCTTGAGCAAAGGCTTCTACAGCATTGCCGTGTTCTTCTTTATTCCAATAATACGTTCGGTATTCTGTGTTATTGTGGGTGAAATAAGTATTGGTGACTATCCTGATTTTATCAGAATAATTAGGCGGGGAAAAGTGAATTATACTTTGGTCGAAGAAAACCGCTTCGCCTGCTTTTATCAAAACAGGTTGCAAGTAATCAATCATGTTGTCCATCACAGGCGCAAAAAATTCTGGTATGCTGCTGCCGCGATAAGTAGGGAATATTCTATGGCTGCCGGGCAACACAAATAATGCACCATTTTCAATCGTCAAGTCAACTAATGGCACCCAAATGTTGATGCCCGTGAAGCGACTCTCATCAATCAAACTCATATCTTGATGCACACACATGCCGCTTTCTGGTCCAGGGCTTTTTACAATAAATGAGCCGCATACAACTTTAATATCTTGGCAATATTTCTCTATACTGCGATTGCCGATGCGTTTAATTTCACTATCGGCTTCGTGGCGGTAGTTTTTATCTTTAGAAAAAGTACTTGGGAAAAATCCTTTTTCATCTTGCGGATGCAGGTGATGGTACAAAGCCTCCAATTCTTTAATTTCATCTTCGGTATAAAATGGAAGAATGACAAAGCCATTTTTCTCAAAATCACTTTGGTGCTTTTCTTCGCGAAACACCTGCAACATTTTATCGGGAAATTGAAACATATAAAATCAAAATTTTTCGGTAGAAACCTCAGTTAGAAAATCCTTCACTTGCAACTCACTTACTTCAAAACCTGAAAGAAATTGAACCGGTTCGCTGAAGCTAATATCCTTAAAGTAAGAAAGCTGCTGACGAAATAACTTTTCGTTGAACGCTCCAACACCAAAAAGCTCTTTTGCATGGTCGCTAATTTCATGCATACTAAAGTGGTGTTTTAATATGAAGTAAAGATCCACATAATCTTTCCATTTTGCCCTTCCTCCCAATGCAAATGCTTTCATTGCACCAAGTGTTTTTAATGCTGGCAATCTAATTTCGTTTTCAAATTTTTCGGTGGCGGGAATCCCAAACGGATATTCAAAGAATGTGAGCTTAACCTCATTTATATTAAAGTGAATCTGGTCTGAGCCTTTAAATAAAACTTTTGCAGCGACATAATCTTCTTCTACAGCTTTTATAATGTGGTTGGTTGAAAAAGTTTTTTCTGAGAACAAATCAAAGTCAATAGAATAGCGATGCCCTATGTGAAGGGCAATGGCAGTTCCTCCGACCAAATAAAATTTCTTACTGAATTTTTTGACCAAAGGAAGGAGCGCCAACTGTTCTATGCTTAAAATTTCTTGATGCATGACGTTTAAAATATAAATCAAAAAAGTGAACCACAGGTGTAAAATAGTTGATTCTTCTATCAGGTGAAACATTCTTGTAAAACACCTGTGCCACATGGTTTATGCCCATAATCTCAAACAGGTTTTTTACACTGATTTCGTCTCCATAATTCAAAA
>CAZKHZ010000086.1:0-14095 GCA_964552715.1 uncultured Chitinophagaceae bacterium
CTCCCCCCGCTCATCCAACTCACTCATCCGGCTGTTTCATTAATCATTAATCATTAATCATTTATAATTTATAATTCCTCTCTCCTCCCTCCTCATTCCTTATTGCTCACACACAGCCTCTCATCGCTCAATGCTAAAAGCTCCATTCAATTGAAAAAAAAATGCCTGACATTCATCAGGCACTACTCCATAAATTTAAAGAAAATGGTTCGAGAAACTATCCTATGCTACTTCCAAAACCGCAGCAACAAAACCTCTGTTGCCAAAAACAACAAGGCGGCAATCAAAAAGAATTTCCACAGCAGCGTAGCCTTGTCTAAGGATTGCACCGCAGCGCCAATGTTTGCAAGAGATGAATTTACAATGTTGACATTATCTTTAGATTCAAAAAGCTTCGTCAGTTCATCCGATATATTGAAGCGCATCAAACTTTCAGCACGGTTAAAGTTTGCCGCCACCACAGCCAACGCGCTGTCCTTGTCCTGCTTCACCACATTATAAAATCCTGCATCCTTAATATCATTGCCTAGCACCAGCACGGTTTGGCTGCCCGAGTTATACTGCTGCGGAATAAATTCTGTATTGCCGCTTTTCATCCGCAACACATTTTCTTTTCCAGCAATAGTATTCACCGCTACCACCGTGCGATACCCTATGGTGTGCAACTGCGTGGCAGACCCCGCATTCAGCACCGCCATTTTGTAAAGCATAGGCGCAAACAAAGCATTCACGGGCAGTTCGCTGTTTTGCTCATCGGCAGCCACAGCACTAATATACACATTGCCCAATTTGAAACCATAGCGCGCCACCAACGTATTTCCTTCGCGCGTCTGCAAAATATCTTCGCGCAGTTCCGACATTGTTTTGTTGAACAAAGCATACTTCTTCACCGCAGGCAGGCGCATGTTTTCTGGCACCTTTTCAAACACATCTTTAAAAATGTTTTGCTCAATGTTAGGCTGTGCAGTTTCGGTAGCCACATCCGAAAAGGCTTCGATATTTTGCACACCAAAGTTTGAAAGCAATTTATTGTACGAAGCAATATCGCTTTGATATGCCGGAAACAAAGCCAAAGAGCCGCCCTCTGCCACGTATGCTGAAAGCGCAGCACTCAAGCCCGAAGAAATTTGACTGAGGTTGGCAACCGTAATAAAATTGTAGTTCTTAAACTGTTCAAAGTTTAGATTCCCCTGCAAAACCTGTTCGTACTGAAATTGCGGATTGTTGGCAAACACCGCAGCCATAAAGCGATTAGGCGCGCCATCGGTAATGCTCAACACATTTACCTTTTCAAGCACGCGGTAGGCAACAAAGTAATTGTCATCAAACGTCACCTCATTGTCAGCAATGCTTATTTCCGCAAGGTTCCATCCTGCCTTTTCGTTTGTAAACTTTATCGTATCAAACACCGAGCCGTCTGCCGCCACATCAAACTCCGAAATTGCTTTCGACTGTCCATTCAGCTTCATCGTCAAGCGACCGCTCTCTACTGCCTCATCACTACTATTTTTGATGCGCACAATCAATGTGTTGTTTTGATTCACTAATTGAATCGGCTCATAGAACCAACAAGTATCAATGTATAAATTAGCAGCACTATTAGCCGTCAAAGGCAGCAAGTTAAAACGTACACTTGTGTCGGGTTGAAAGTTCTGCTCCATACCCTTTTGAAAATCCGATAGCAAGTAGGCAGTTTTCACCGCGCCACTTTCTGTGGCAAGAATTTCGCTTTGGCGTTTACCCACTTCATCCAAACTTCTCGAAGCTGATGAAAAACTGATTTCATCCACCGCAGCCAACAATTCCTCCTTGCTTATCAAGCGTTGCTGACTTCCGCTAAAATCATTGGTAAGCAATTGAAAGCGGTCATCGTCATTGTAACCCTTTGCAATTGCTAAGGCAGTTTGTTTGGCTTTATCCAACAATTTAAAACCCTCATCCACCCGATTCATGGAGAAAGAATTATCAATATAAATGCTCACAAAACTTTTACCCGTGGCAGCCTGCTGCGCGCGCTTGGGTATAAAAGGTTGTGCAAAAGCAAACACCAAACAAGCCACCGCAAGCACACGGGCGGCAAGTATCAAAAGATGTTTGAGTTTGTTGCGCGATGAACTTTCCTGCTGCACCTGCTTCAAAAAATTCACATTGCTGAAGTATATGGTCTTATAGCGCCTAAATTGAAACAGGTGAATAATCACCGGAATTGCAATTGCTGCTAATGCCCACAAGAAAAACGGAAAGATGAATTGCATACTATTTAAAAAAGGCGGAAGTCGCTTAAATAGTGACTGCCAACATGATACTCGTCTGGGCTATTGTGTGTCAAGGTGAGTTCCAGCCAAAAGAGTGGGCGAATTTATCAAAATATCATTCATACAATATTGCTTAACATCATTTCGGTGAAAAACCAAGAAGAGACGGGGGACGAGGGACGGGGGGCGAGAGGCATCCCTCGTCCCCTGCAATTTTGTATTAGGTTTGCAGGATGAAGTTACACCGCATATTGGTAGAGGCAGTTGCAAAAGGATTAGAAAGAATTTTTACTGAAAAGAAATATGCCGATGATGTGGTAGAAAATATCATTGCCTCCGACAAACGTTGGGGCGCGCGCGACAGAAGTTTTGTAGCCGAAGGTATTTATGACATCGTCCGCAACCACCGTTTGTATGCTTATTGCGCAAAAAGCACAGAGGTTTGGAAGATAATCGAAGCACGCTTTATCATTCTACAAGTTCCATTGCCTGCTTGGGATAATTTCGGCTCCCTCAATCCTGATACTGTATTAAAATTGTATGAAGTTGCCCAAGAGCAGCGGGTATTAAAGTATTCCATTCCAGATTGGTTGGATGCCGTAGGAGTAGAACAAATAGGAGAGGAGCTTTGGGAAAAAGAAATTGCAGCCATGCACATTCCTGCAAAGGTTTGCTTGCGTGTCAATACTTTAAAGACAACAATTGCCAATGCCAAAAATCAATTGAAAGCTGATGGAATAGAAACCACAACAGAAGGTGATGCTTTAGTAATAGAAGGGCGAAAAAACATCTTACACACCATAGCTTTTAAAAGCGGTTGGGTGGAAGTGCAGGATGTAAACTCACAATCTGTTGCTAAAGTATTGAACCCGCAACCGGGTGAGTTTGTAATAGATGCCTGTGCTGGAGCAGGCGGCAAAACAATACAGATTGCTGCATTAATGCAAAACAAAGGCAATATCTACGCATTAGATATTTACGACAAAAAACTGATTGAACTACAAAAGCGCGCACATCGTGCCGGAGCAAAAATTATTAAGTGTGCTTTGATGGATTTTACCGCCCAGAACTTTCTGTTTGAAAAAGCAGATAAGCTATTGTTGGATGTGCCCTGCACGGGGCTTGGTGTGCTACGCAGAAATCCCGATACCAAATGGAAATTGACTGCATCCATCTTGCAAGACAACATCAACCTTCAATGTGAAATATTTTCAAGCTACCACAGCATGTTGAAGAAAGGAGGGGAGTTGCTTTATACCACCTGTAGTATTTTACCAAGCGAAAATCAACAACAGGTACAAAAATTCCTTACTGAGCAGAATGGCAAATACACCTTATTAAACGAATATATCCTTTCGCCATCCCAAACAGGTTTTGATGGATTTTATATGGCATTGTTGAAAAAAGGCTAATGCAGAATTTACGGATTTACAGATTTATAGATTTACGATTGATGCGACTCTCCTGTCTCATATCTTACATCTCATGTCTCATGTCTCATGTCTCTTGTCTTACTACTAAATACTTACTACTAAATACCTTCATTCTTTTTTCACTAACACTATCCGCTCAAGACTCCCTTCCAGGTATGAGTTACAAACAACTTATCAGGCAAGGCAATAAAGACTTCAAGCAATCCTATTATTATGATGCTATCAATTACTATAGCGAAGCCTTAAAGCGAGATTCTGGAACTTTAGAAGTGTTCCAAAATTTAGGTATGGCAAATTACCGCATCCGCGATTACAAGCAGGCATTAATATGGTTTTCGCGTGCTGTTTCTAAAGATGAAGGCTGTGTAACCGCATCACTTTACTACAAAGGATTGATACAGAAAATTACAGGAGATTACAAACAGGCTTTAGAAAATCTTAATCGTTTTGCTACTTGCTATAAAGGCAAGGATAACTTGGTGAAAGAGTTTGTGCCAAGCGACATTCTGGGCTGTTACGAAATCAAAACCATTGAAGACACTTTTTTTGTAAAACACCTTCCTTCAAATATCAATTCAGGCTACAGCGATTTATCGCCTGCGGTGCTGAACAAGCGATTATACTTTGCTTCTATTCATTCCGATACCCTTGTTTATGCGAAACCCGACACAGGTTATCAGCAACCAAACATGCAGATATATGCCTCAAAAATGGAGGATACAACTTTTCAGAATCCTAAACTTTTTACTGATTTAGATTTAAGCAATAAAAACCTTTCCAGTGTTTCTTTTAGTAAAGATGGAAAGCAAATTTTCTTTACGCTATGTGTTGGTGAGTTGCAACAAAACAATTGCGCAATATGGAGTGCCTTTTATGAAGAAAGTAAATGGAGAAACACGCGTGAAGTGAGCGAAAAGATAAACTACCCTATGCATGCAAGCACGCATCCTTATTTGGTTCAAAATGCAGATGGCAGTGAAGTGTTGTGGTTCTCCTCTAACCAGCCTGGTGGCTTGGGCGGCTTTGATATATGGTTTAGTGTGCGCGAAATGGGCGGCAAATTTCAAAAGCCAATAAATGCTGGTATTGTAATCAATACTTCGCGTGATGAAATCACTCCTTTCTTTGATGATAATACTTCCACGCTTTATTTCAGTTCATCGGGTTTGGTAGGTAGGGGAGGCTTAGATGTATTCTATTCAAAGTTTAAAGAAGGAAAGTTTGCATTGCCTAAAACATTACCCGAGCCTTTGAACTCCAGTTATGATGAATCTTTTTACCGCCTAACGGAAAGGCAAAAAGGTTTTTTTGTTTCCAATCGCCCTGGTGTTTTTTCGGTTAAAGGCGAAACTTGCTGCGATGATATTTTCAGTTTTGAAATCAAAAAGTCTATTCACCCGTGGTTAAAACTATCTGCTGTGGATAGCACAGGCAGCAACATTCCTTTTGTAAGATTTGAGATAAAAGATGAATCAGGCAAAACTGTTGAAGACAAAGAAAAGTCACTGCTCTTTTATCATCTTCCTGCAAATGGGAAGTACACTATCAATGTCACCAAGCAAGGATACTTTACACTTCAAAAAGACATTGTAATAGATGCTTACAGTTCTTCTGACACTAATGCAGTTGCCTTGATGATGACAGCCGTTGAGGTGAATAAAGTTTATAGAATGAGTGAAATCTATTTCAGCTACAACAGTGCAGAACTAAATGATGAAACCAGAGAATCGCTTGATACGCTTGCTGTTTTGCTACAACAAAATCCTAAACTAAAGATTGAAATTGGTTCCCACACCGATGCCCGAGGCGAGGATGATTTCAATATGACACTATCTCAGCAGCGTGCCGAAAGTGTGGTTATCTATTTATCGCAAAAAGGCATTTCCATTACCCGACTTACAGCCAAAGGTTATGGCGAATCTTTGTTACTAAAAGATTGTTCAACTGATGCCGATTGTGGAATTTACGATTGCGATTGCCACAGATTAAACAGAAGAACAGAGTTTAAGATTATAGAGTAGGCACATCCCTACATTATCAGAATGGGTTTGAAAATATTTTTTAGCTCGAAAGTCCCTCAAATAATTTGTTGATTATTTTCCTTCAACACTATCTTGTTTTCGCCTACATTTGCCCTCCGAAATGTCGAAATCATTCCAATCTCAACCTGCTGTTTTGCTGCTGCAAGATGGCACTTTCTTCAACGGGAAAGCACTTGGCAAAATCGGTACAACTACCGGTGAAATCTGTTTCAATACCGGCATGACGGGCTATCAAGAAATTTTTACCGACCCATCTTATTTTGGTCAGGTAGTTATTATGACAAGCGATCATATTGGCAACTATGGTGTTAGTGCAGAAGATATTGAATCTTCTTCGGTTAAAATTTCGGGTATGATTTGCCGCAATTACACTGCCAACAACTTTTCACGCATTCCTGCCGAAAGTTCATTGCAAGAGTATTTTGAAAAGAATGGAATCATTGGAATTTCTGATGTGGATACACGTGCACTAGTCGTTCATATCCGCAAATCGGGTGCGATGAATTGCATCATCAGTAGTGAGGTTTTGGATATAAATATTTTGAAAGAGAAGTTAGCTGCCGTGCCCGATATGAATGGTTTGGATTTAGCTAAAGAAGTTTCCACAAAAGAAGTTTATTACTCAGGTGATGAAAATTCTGCTTTAAAAGTTGCTGTATTAGATTGCGGTATTAAGCAGAATATATTGCATTGTTTAAACGAGCGTGGTGTTTACACAAAAGTTTTTCCTGCTCAAACACCCGCTTCGGAGTTGTTAGCTTGGAATCCAAACGGAGTATTTATTTCCAATGGTCCGGGCGATCCTTCCGCAATGCCTTATGCTATCCAAACTGTAAAGGAAGTTCAGGAATCGGGAAAGCCTGTTTTTGGTATTTGCTTAGGGCATCAGTTGTTGGCTTTGGCAAATGACATTCCTACTTATAAAATGCACCACGGTCACCGCGGTATCAATCATCCCGTAAAGAATTTGGTTTCTGGTTTGAGTGAAATTACTTCTCAAAATCATGGTTTTGAGGTAAGCCGTGCTGCCATAGAAGCAAGCCAAACTGTTGAAGTAACGCATGTGAATCTGAATGATGAAACCATTGAAGGGATTCGCATTAAAGGCAAGAAAGCATTTAGTGTGCAGTATCACCCCGAAAGTTCTCCAGGTCCGCATGATTCAAGATACTTGTTTGATGAATTTGTGTCAATGATGAAGAATTAATGTTTTGCCAAAAGGTATTTATCACAATAATTTACTCCCGATAATATTTTATCAATCATAAATAATCAATTGAAATGAGCCAAATCGCAGCCGTACACGCACGTCAAATTCTTGATTCAAGAGGCAATCCAACTGTAGAAGCAGATGTAATTACAACCACAGGAACATTGGGCAGGGCTGCCGTTCCAAGTGGTGCATCAACAGGCAAACACGAAGCTGTAGAATTGCGCGATGGAAAGAAAAATGTTTATCTCGGCAAAGGGGTTTTGAAAGCTGTAGAACACATAAACAAAATTATTGCAGAGGAATTGCAGGGTGTGAGCGTGTTTGAGCAAAATGTAATTGACAAATTGATGTTGTTGTTAGACAACACGGATAATAAAAGCAAGTTAGGTGCAAATGCCATTCTTGCCGTAAGTATGGCAGCAGCAAGAGCCGCAGCCGATGAAATTGGCATTCCACTTTATCGCTACATAGGCGGAGTAAATGCAAATACTTTGCCTATTCCTTTAATGAACATTTTGAATGGAGGTGCACATGCTGATAACAAAATTGACTTTCAGGAATTCATGGTTGTGCCTGTTGGTGCCGATACTTTTAGCGAAGCTTTGCGGATGGGTGTTGAAATTTTTCACAGCCTTAAAACTGTTTTGAAAAAGAAAGGCTACAGCACAAACGTAGGTGATGAAGGTGGTTTTGCACCTGATATTGCTAGCAACGAAGCAGCTATCGAAATTGTGTTGATGGCAATTGAAGCTGCGGGCTACAAACCGGGGCAAAATGTATTTATTGCTATGGATGCAGCTACCACCGAGTTCTATGATGAAAAGACAAAGTTGTATCATTTCAAAAAGAGCAGTGGTAAAAAAATGACCAGCGATGAGTTGGTGAACTATTGGGCTTCTTGGGTGAAGAAGTATCCAATTATTTCTATTGAAGATGGCATGTCAGAAGACGATTGGAAAGGTTGGGAAGCACTTACAAAAAAGTTAGGTGATAAAGTACAGTTGGTAGGCGATGACTTGTTTGTAACAAACGTAACTCGTCTTCAGCAAGGCATTGATAAAAATATTGCCAACTCAATATTGGTAAAAGTAAACCAGATAGGAACGCTTACTGAAACGATTAATACAGTAAATCTTGCAACGCGCAATAGTTATACTTCTATCATTAGTCATCGCAGTGGCGAAACTGAAGATACCACCATTGCAGACCTTGCTGTGGCATTAAATGCTGGACAAATCAAAACAGGTTCAGCTTCACGTACCGATAGAATTGCAAAGTACAATCAGTTGTTGCGTATCGAAGAAGAGCTTGGTCCTTTGGCTTACTATCCAGGAAGAGATTTTAAGTTTTTAAAGAAGTAGTTTGATAATTACTAGCAGTCATTTTCTACTATAAAGTTGGCTTGATTAATCACATTACTTCTTTCGCTTCATTTACCTACATTCGTGCGCTTTTTTAAAAAGGCGCTATTGTTTCACGAATCAAATGGAAATGAGCGAAAATGATTACCTATCTGAAAAAACAGCATGGCAGCCTACAACAACTTACCGAACTCGAAACCGGATGTTGGATAAATCTTTACGGTCCATTTAACAGCGAAGAGACCCATCAGCTTTCTGAAAAGCTATCCATTGATATAGACTTTATAACCGACTCATTAGACATTGATGAGCGCTCACGATACGAGAGCGAAGATGGAGTGGATTTAATTGTATTAAAAACTCCTGTCAGAAACAAAGGTATTACAGACAGCGAAGCAATTTACATCACCATGCCTATTGGTATTATTCGCACGGCTGATAACATCATTACTATTAGCCCTCATAGAAATCCTGTGTTGGATTATTTTATGGAAACCCCACCCAAAGCATTTAACCCTGACGATGTTGAGGCATTCATTCTCAATATTTTTGAGCGGAATGTTGCCGTGTTTCAGGAGTTTTTGAAGAACCTTAATAATCGCAGATATGCTTATGAGAAAGAACTTTACAACAGTTCTCGAAATGAAGACCTTGCCAACTTGCTGAACATTCAAAAGAGTTTAATCTATTTCGTTACAAACATTCGCAGTAATGAATTGATGATGATGAAAACCCAGCGCAGTAATTTTTTGCGAATTAAAGACCATGATAAGTTAGACTGGTTGGGTGATATAGTAATAGAGAATTCGCAAGCCCTTGAGATGAGTGAGATGTATAGCAATATCTTGAATGGCACCATGGATACTTTTGCAAGCATCATCAGCAATAATTTGAACGGAGTGATGAAACGACTTACTTCTGTAACGATTGTATTAATGGTGCCGACTTTAATTGCAAGTTTTTATGGTATGAACGTAGAATTACCTCTTGCGCACAATCATTTTGCGTTCGTAATCATTTTTACGTTTACCATTTTTATTTCGGCAGCAATGGCTTGGTATTTTTTAAAGAAGAATTGGTTTTAATATTTCCAAGCTTCAAATTCTAATTGCAAAGATTAAGATGAATTCACTGCCTTGTGTATTAGAATATTGAACTGTTGCACCAATTTGTTGCGAGAGCAATTTTATCAATCGCAAGCCGAGTGTTTCAGGACTTTCTAAGGGATTTTCTTTTTGAATTCCCTCACCGTTGTCGCGATATACAAGTGTTATTACTTTTTTGCTCAACCCGCTAATGTCTTCTACTTCATTCTTGCTGGCTAACTCAATATTTATCTCACCTTTTTCATTTTCATCAAAAGCATATTTGAATGAATTGGTAAGCATTTCATTCAATATTAAACCAAGTGGTATCGCCTTGTCACTTAATACAAAGGTAGGCTCAACATTTAGTGTAATCGCAATGTGGTTTTGATCAAGCTGAAATACTTTCCTCAGTTCGTAAGTTAAATCTTTAATAAAGGATTCTAGTTCTACCTTTTCAATATTTTCTGCCTGATATAATCGTTGATGAACTAAGGCAATGGAGCGCACTCTATTTTGGCTTTCAGTAATTGCTCTTTTTGCCGATTCATCTTTAAGCGTCATGCTTTGCAACGATAAAATACTTGAAATTGATTGAAGGTTGTTCTTGATGCGATGATGAATTTCTTTCATCAACATTTCCTTTTCCTTTAAGAGAACTTCTTTTTGCGAAAGCGTTTCTTCCAACACAACTTTTTGTTGTGCAAGTTCATTTGTTCTAACTTTTACAGTTTGCTCTAACTTAACATTGCGTTGTTTTAGAGCATACTCCCTCCACTTTATAAATGAAACTAGGCTTGCTATAAAAACTATAAAGGCTAATAGCTTAAACCACCAAGTTAGCCACCAAGGCGGGTTTATGATAAATGAATATGAAATAATGTTTTCGCTCGTTAAGTTTTTGCTGTTAATTGCTTTTGCCTTGAAAGTGTAACTACCTGCGGCAAGGTTGGTGTAAGTGATTGCATTTGAGCCATCCGGCATTGACCACTTTTCATCTTGACCTTCTAAAATGAAACGATACAACACAGCATCCGTAGTGAGTGCTTGAATATCAAATGTTAGATGATTTTTGTTGAAGGGCAATTCAAGATCAATAGGAAGTGTAGTTGATACATCCATCGAATCCGCATGTTTTTTCCAGTTGGTATTTTTGTAAAAGAGTCGTATGTTTTTGAGTTGTATTTTGGGTGGAGTTGTTTTGGGATAGTCAAGTGCAGGATTATGTTGCCATAAGCCATTTACTGTTGCCAGCCATATAATTCCGTTTTCATCTTTTGCAATACCATTTGGATTAATGGATGAGTTGTTTAGTCCATCGCGTTGTGTGTAAGTTGATACAAGATTATTTGCATTGAAGTCTATTTTATTTAAACCCTTTTCACTTGCAGCCCAAAGCACTTGTTTTTTTTCATCCCACAATAGTGAAGTGATGTGATTGGAGTTTAATCCATCTTTCATTGAGATGTAGCTGATAATTTTGCCATCAAAAACACAGATGCCAGAATCGCTTGTGCCGAAAAACACGCTGCGTTTTCCATCGCTTTCAATATTCCAAACTGTTTGCTTTCCAAACTGATTTTTTGCTGTGAATTGCTCAAATGTGTTTCCGTTGTATTTAAATACGCCTTCATTTAATGAGCCAACCCAAATATTGTTTTCATTATCCAAGTGTAGGGAGAGTAAATCATCAGGAACTAGACTGTTTGAGTGGTCAAATACCTTTTCTGAAGTATCATTAAATACTAACAAACCAGAGCCGTAAGTTGCTATCCAAGTATTACCATTGTTATCATGGATAATATTTTGAGGAGCAACAATATCTTTATTGTTGATTGATTGATAACGCTTTTTGATTTGATAATCACCATTTATTACTCTTAGAACGAATATCTCATAAGTGGTGCCTACCCAAATATTTTGATGCTTATCGGTTGAAATACAAGCGATACTTTCGTTAATCAACTCATTTGGTAATTGTATTTTTTTTAAACGATTGTTATTGAATTCATATAAACCCTCGGCAGTACCCACAAGATGCTTTTTGCCGTTTGCCGCACCTTGGATATAACTGATGTTTTTATTGAGTAAACCTTCCTTATCTGTAAAATAGCTAAACGCTTCACTACTTATCAGATTCACACCACCAGACAGTGTGCCAACCCAAATGTTGTTTTCATTATCACACAATATTGTTTGGGCTGCATTAGATGAAAGCCCGTTGCGTTCATTAAATACTTTAAAGTTTGAGCCATCGTATTTCAACACCCCCGAGCTTGTTGCAAACCACATATTGCCACGTTTATCTTGAGTAATGCTGCTGATAAAACTTTGATTGAATGGTCTTGGTAGGTCAAACTTTTTAAACTGCTTTTGAGTATCGTAAATAATCACATCACCACCTGTAGTGCCCATCCAAACTTTTCCTTCGGCATCGGTGAAGGAGGAAAAAAACATTCGTTCAGCGGTAGGGTTTTCAGACGGTGTAAAGTCTTCAATACTTCCATTTTCGTATTTGGCAAACCATTTGTTATGACAGAACCAAAGACTTCCTGAGCTATCTTTTGTGATGGCGAATATGGTGTTGTGTCTCAATCCATCTTTTGTAGTAAGGCTTTTTACCTTTCCTAAATTATCTAATGATAGCACACCATCGCCTCTTGTAGCGAACCACTTGGTGTTGCTATTATCTACATAAATGCAATACACCGTTTTGTCGGTTAAGCCTTCTTTGCTGCTAAAGTTTTTGAATGTGCTGCCGTTAAACATAGAAACACCCGAAGCTGTGCCTATCCAAATGTTACCCAATTTATCTTCGGTAATGTAAGTAGCATCGTTGTTGATTAAACCGTTGATGGTGGTGAGGGTGATGAAACTTCTTCCGTCAAACTTGCTGATGCCGCCAAGTTGATTGGCAAACCAGATGTAACCTTTGCTATCCTGAAAAATGTGGTTTACGCTAGAACTGCCCAGTCCATTTTGTGCGGTGAAATTGCGGAAGTAGAACTGTTGAGCATGAGCTGTAAGGCTACAAACAAACGACAGCACTAAAAGGAATCTAATTTTCAATTTGTGTGGTGATGAATCGCTGTGCACAATTATTCTGTTTTATTAAAAGACTTTCCAAGTCTTTAAGATTTGGAAAGTCTAAGTCTCGGAACTACTTTAAGGTTTGCAACTTTTTCATCAAATCATCTTTAAACACTTTATTCATCGGCACTTCTTTACCAGAAACAATAACATGGGCAGTGGAAATACTTTCTAACTCATGAAGATTTATGGCAAAACTGCGATGTATTTTAAAGAAGTTGCCGTGGGCATAATCACTTAGAAAATCTTCAATCTTCATACGGGAGATGTGACGTTTTTCTTTTGTGTGGATATAGAGGTAAATGTTATCGCTCTCCACATAAATTATATCCTTCAGTTTGATTTTATGATAGATACCCAACTCGCGAACAAAGAGGCTATCGCTGAGGGCGGTGGCGATAGATTGGGTAGATTTTTTTTCGTTTTGTTGATTGATAAAGTTGCTGAATGCAATCTCTATAGATGAAAATAAATCGCTTTGCACAAAAGGTTTAATAAGATAGGCAGCAGGCTTTACTGCTTTGGCGCGCTCTATAGTTGCGGCATCCGTGTTGCCTGTAAGAAATATAAAAGGAATATTAAAATTGTCGCTCACCTCGGCTGCCAATTCTATGCCGTCTTTTACATCATTAAGGGAAATATCAACGAGCAACAAATCGGGTTGCTGGGTTTTTATCATTTCTAAACCGGTGTTGTAATTGTAGGCAGGGCGCAAGGGGCTGTATCCAATTTGTTGCAGCGTAAGGTATATCTCCTCAGCTATCAGCAACTCGTCTTCAATAATACCAATGCGCAGTTTAGTCATGAGGGCGAATTAGGGAATTTCTTATTGATTATTGATGATGGTTTAATGATTATTTTTTAACGGGTGAGTCTAGGCTTGTGCAGTGTACATAATTATTGAGTTTGATCGTTTATTTTTGGAAGCATTAAATGGAAACGGTATGGATTTACAGATAACAGTGGATGACAATAAGGCTGAAAAATTTGTATCCTTTTTGAAGGAATTGGATTTTGTTGTAGTGAAAAAGACTTTACCTGCCAAAAAGAAAAAGGCTGAAAAAGCAAGCAGTAAGAAAAAATTAACGGATAAGGATTTTCCATCCTTTGGAGCATGCCCCGACTGTGATATTGATGCCAAAGAGCTGAGGAAAAATTTGTGGACAAGAAAGAAAGCCGAATGGTAGTTGTTGACACAGATTTATTTATTGCAAATAATTTCTCGCAAATCTGCCTACCCTAAAATATTTGATGTCCTTTTATCAGAAGAAATAACCCTCGCTTTTTCGGGCGATTTGTTATTGGAATTCGAAGAAATATTAGCACGGAACTATCTTGCGAAATAGCGAATAATGTTATTCGCTTAATAGAAAACCTGCCCAATGCCGGAAGGCATGAAATATTCTATAAATGGAATTTGATAGAAGCCGTTCCGGACGATAATAAAGTGGTTGACATCGCCATTAACAGCGGGGCAGATTACTTAATTACGAATGATAAACACTTTGGTGTGCTGCACCTTATTCCGTTCCCAAAGGTGAATGTTGTTACACCCGAACAATTTATGCAATTGATTTAAACTGCGGGAGTGAAGATGCAGACATAGCATCCTGCTA
>CAZKHZ010000086.1:14105-14482 GCA_964552715.1 uncultured Chitinophagaceae bacterium
CGTTTGGTAATGCGTGGCTGTGAGGACACAGACATAGGCGAGGGAGCAGTATATTGGTAGAATGAAGTTGGCAAATGAAATACCGGCTCCGTGGGTACCGAACCTAATAAATAGAGATGCCGAAGGCAGTTGCGCACCTACGGTGCGCGGTATTATCTGTTGTTTGGTTGGCTACCAATATTTAGTGCCTACGGCACAGCGAAATACCGACAATCATAGATTCCTTTTTATCTGTTGTTCGGGATGCTCTAAGGAACATCCTGAACAGCGGTTTATTTGGCATAACAACTATCGTAATTATAAGGGTAATATTGCAGAAATATTTCCTCAAATTTTCTTGCATCGGCAGGCTCGCCACAAAACCCTTCAGTATGTTC
>CAZKHZ010000087.1:0-12741 GCA_964552715.1 uncultured Chitinophagaceae bacterium
TTTCTTTTGATACCATAGGTAGCGTTTTGAACCTTCCCCCCGCAATGCTGAGGGAAGGCAAGTTTAATCGCGCATCAATACCTGCAAAGTTGTTCTTGACAACTGTCTCAATAGAATATCTTTTCCGCTTGTAAGTTTGCTTACGATGCTGTCGTTGAAATGACGAATGGTGAGCAGTGTAAGATTTTCGATTCTTGTAATAGAAAAATCGCTACAGAGTTCTTCAATTACATTGTCAATCTTTTCACGTTTAAAATCAACTACTACGCTAAAACTGATTGCCTGATTTTGCATCATATTTACACGAAGCCTGTGCTCGGCAAACTTTGTAAATAGCAAACTCAAATGGTCTTCGGCAATAAATGAAAAGTCTTTTACGGTAAAGGAAAGCAACACCTGAGTTTTCTTTGTGATGATAACTGGAGGAAGAAAATTGGTGTTGGCATTTGCACTGATTACAGAGCCGCGTTTTGCAGAATTGACAAACGAGCGGACTTCCAAGGGGATATGTTTATTCTGAATCGGCTTGATGGTTTTTGGGTGAATAACACTTGCGCCATAGTAAGTCATTTCTATGGCTTCGTGATAGCTGAGCTCACTGATGAATTGCGCTTCGGGAAATTCTTTAGGGTCGGCATTCATTATGCCTTCCACATCTTTCCACACGGTCATGCGCTCGGCATTTAAAGCGTAGGAAAAAATTGCTGCGGTGTAATCTGAGCCTTCGCGACCAAGCGTGGTAGTGAAATCTTCGGGGGTGCAACCCACAAAACCTTGCGTGATTACAAAACCTATTTTGGTTAAAGGCAATACTTTTTCGGGAATAGCCTTTTCTGTTTTGCGCCAGTCTATTCTGCCTTCGGTGTAGGCATTATCTGTAAACACACATTCTTTAGCATCCAGTAAAGTGTTTGTAGCACCTTCTTTATTTGCAAAATGACTTACGATAGTAGTAGAGATATATTCACCAATGCTAACTACTTGGTCGTAAATAAAATTGTAGTGACGCGAATGATTTTGAGTTAAGAACTCGCGTGTCTTTTCAATAATATTTTTTACTGCCTGCTTGGCTGCCTTTCCATCATTGCCAAACAAATCATTAATGATAGGTTCGTGTTTATTGAATACTGTATCTAACAAACCGCTCCACGTTTCATTGCCAGCGTAATAAGCATTGATAACAGCTTCTAGGTCGTTGGTTGTTTTACCCATTGCGGATAACACCACTACCTTATCATTACCTTTATTCTCTTTTAAAATTCGCACTACATTTCTAACTGCCGCTGCATCTTTTACCGATGCTCCTCCGAATTTGTAAACGTTCACCCTTCTTGATTGATTATTTATTAATGATTATTTATTACTTAAACTACACAATGCTTTTCCCACCTCTCACCTCTCACCTCTCTTTGTATATGCTTCTATATTTTCCTTACTCATTCTACAGTTAATCCACTCGGGGTCGAGTTCCATTCCTATATTTTTATAGAACTCAATTGCCGGAGTATTCCATTCTAACACTTGCCAGCGAATTTGGTTTGCCCCAGTTTCGTGTGCATCTTTAAGCACATTGTCAATTAGTTTTTTGCCAACTCCATGTCTGCGGTATTGTTCAGTAACAACAATATCATCCAGAAAAAATATTCGCCCTTTCCATGTTGAGTATGCAGTGTAATATAATGCGATGCCCACAACAGTATTCTCTGCCTCTGCCACAAAAGCTTTGTAAATGGCATTTGCACCAAAACCATCTTCCAACAACATTTGCTCAGTATTTATAACGGCTTCTGGTGCGCGCTCAAACTCAGCAAGTTCTTTTATTAAACGTAAGATTGCTGGAACATCTTCCTTAACCGCTTTGCGAATAGTTATTTCCATAAATGAGGGCGCAAATGTAAAAGGAGAAGGAGAAGAAGCAAATGGTTTATTTTTTTGTGATTTAAACTCAACGGCAGTATGGTTATAATTCTACCAATGGTTTTACCATACTATTTCATTATGCAATAACGTGCAAGCTGCGTTCAAGATTGAGATAGAGCGATAAATGAGCAGCAAAAAAATTTACTAAACTGGGGTTTGAATAAAAAAGTCCCGCTCTCTGCAATGAGGCGGGACTTTTTTTTAAATATTTTTGCTATAAAAAATGTAGCACCTATATCTTAAACACAAAGCCTGCATTGATAAGGCTTTTGCCCCATCCCAGCTCGCCATTAATACCAACGCGTGGCGAAAAATAATAACGAATACCTACATGCGGTCCACCAAATGCTAGCGGCACAACCCTGTTTCTACCATCTCTATAAAACGAAAACGCAATACCACTTCCGAGGTTTAAACCAGCATAAATATCCAGCTTGTTGGCATGGATGTTTTTTTGCGTGTTATCGGCAATCAATTGATAGAAGTGAAAGTTGACAATAAAGCCAATGGGTGCATTTATTTCACCAGCATAACCATAGTATGAGGGACCTCTGCCAGCACCACCAATACCTGTAGTGAAACCAAGACCTACATATTTGTGAACACCAAACTCACCTTGAAAATTGATTTGCCCAGTGATTGG
Organism: uncultured Chitinophagaceae bacterium; assembly: GCA_964552715.1. Lineage (GTDB taxonomy): Bacteria > Bacteroidota > Bacteroidia > Chitinophagales > LD1 > UBA7692. Next base: position 2,564 of record CAZKHZ010000087.1, read on the forward strand.
CAAATGCCATGCGCGAAAATCGCGAGGTTTGTTGCCACCTAAATAATAATAGTTGTCAAGATGAAAGAACTGAGACGCACCAAACCCAAGGGATAATACTTTTGAGTTGCGCTCCCATGCTTGCGCTTTTGCAGGGTTAATTGAATTAAATAAAAACAGCACTGCAATTATTGGGTAAATATACTTTTTCATATAGAATTATTGATTGATATAAATAAAGAAAGCGGGCATTGGATGCCCGCTTTCAACAAAGTGGGGGGTGGGATTATTTTTTGTTGTCAACCGAAAGGTCTTCCAACGATTTTTTAAGACCATCCATGTCGCTATTGTATTCACGTTTAAATGCTTCCCAATCGCTTTGGTTTGATTCGTAACCATTTAACTTAACACGCAAATCGGAATTTCTTTTTTCTAATGTTTCAATATTGCTTTCAAACATTTTATCAAAGACTTTGCCTGGTTTTTTCTTTAAGGCTTTAAGTTCGGCAATTCTTACTTCATTGGCTTTTATTTTTAATTCTGTTTCGTCTTTAAAAGCCTTCCACTCTTCTGCATTAGCCACTTTAATAGCATTTTCGTTTACTTCGTTTTGCGCTTCTTTTAAATCTTCTTTTGCGTCCAGCACTTCTTCTTTAGCGGCTTCTTCCTTTTGTGCAGCGGTTTCGCAACTTGTTGTGATTGTTCCTGCCAAAATCATTGTAAAGGCTAGAGATAAAATTGTTTTTTTCATGTTGTTTATTTAATTGTTTTTAAAAATTAGGATGTGATTTGAAAATACCGTTCAACGAATAAATTCGTCAAACGGCATAACAAAAAGCAAATGATTAAAGTCCTGAAATTAGTTCGTGTAATTCTTCTTTTGATTTACCCAATTTGATTTGGAGTTTGCCCATCATTTCCTCTTTTTTTCCTTCGGCAAATAGCAAATCGTTGTCGGTTAGAGTTGCAAATTTTTGTTTCAATTTTCCTTTTTGCTCTTCCCAGTTTCCTTTTACTTCTGTAGTATTCATATTATTCAGTTTTTGTGTGAATGAATTTTCACGATGCAAAGATGTGGCTGTGGAGTGGCTAAAGCATTACATAATTGCAGAAGAGAATTATACAATTCACACTTATCATATCAATGCAGCATTTTGATGCGCAGGGTACTTGACGCTTTACTATAATTAAATGCGCAGTTTTTAAACGAAGGTGCTTTTACTGTTGGCTTAAAGTTGTTTGAAAAAGCGAAACCTTCAGTTGGATAACCAATAAAATTCTTGTCAATTTTTCCGTTGCTGTTTTCATCTTGATATAATGCAATGGCGTATGTGCCAAAAGGTACGTCAGAGATTTTTGCAGTAAGTACGTTTCCTTTAGCATTAAACTTATACTCTTTAAATTGCCCAGTGGGTGCAGGAAAATCATTTTCAGTTCCATAAATGCTTACAATTACTGGGGCGGTAGAGGAACGAAGATTTCTTATAATTAAAGTAAGTGGTTTGCGTTTAGCAATTGCCTTTTTCTTTATAGTAACAATTGTATCATTTACTTTTTCGTCAATTACAATTTCTTCTTCTACTTCAATCTCTGCAATAGTGTCCAAGGTTGCAATTTCAATTGAGTCTTCAGAAGTGTTTACCCCTTCATCCTCGTTGGCTTCATTTGAGTAACACGCACTGATTGTGATAATAGTGAGCAATAAAATTATTGCTGCGAATTTTGATTTTAGAGCCATTTAGTGTTCTGCTTTTGTATTAGTGTTATCAAGTTTGTTAGATACTTGTTTGAAAAGATTGAAGGCAACAGCAGCCGCAAATCTTACTTTTTCAGGATGCTTGGCCACCAAATTTGATACACCATACATCAGTGCTGATCCCATAACTTTCCTTAATGGGCTATGAGAAAAACCAACAAAAGCAAGCTTAGTGATGTAGCCAATACCCAGACCAATTGCCGAACTTGTTAAACTATCTTTTAAATCTTGCGATGCCGAAACTTGCTCGATAGTGTTTTTTATAAAATTAATTGGTTTCGCACTTTCATACGCCAATAGAAACTGCTCTTTTACAATGCTTTCTTCTACATTGTGTTGTTGCTCTAATTGTAGTATAGCTTCCTTAAGTTGTTCTGTTGAATTAATGTGTTCCATGATGAATATTTATTGAAGTACTTTCTTAATTATAAAATCGCTTAGGGGTTTCTGAATCCATTTTTGTAAAAAGAGATGAAGCATGATTCCACACAAAAGATAAAACCCTGCTATAATGAAAAAGCCATAGTAGATTTTACCAAGCACTTCGCCCAAGTATATAGCAATACCTATATTAAGCACCAGCACAAACAGCGACATCACTACTATTACGCTAAGTCTTGAAATCATTTCAGTCACCACAATAGTTGAGGTGTCAAGAGATTTCAGCTTAGCTAATTGAATTGCTGTTTTAGCATATTGTTCACTCTTTTCGTAGAGGGTTTCAATTTGAAGGGTAGGTGAAACTGTTTCCATTTTTTAATTGTTTGAATAAACAAATAGAGGGTAACGCCTATTAAAACATTACCCTCCATACATTTAATTACTTAATTAATATTTAACTGCGGCAGCAACTTCTTTAACAGCATCATCGGCTTTTACTTTTCCGTCATGCGCCATGCGTTCTGCTTCTTCCTTTACCTGTTGAAATTGTTGCGTAATATTTTCAATAAACTCATTGAACTTTTCACCCAAATCATCAGCGTAGTCATCACCTTTTTGTTTGATTTTCATTCTTGTGTTAGAACCCTTGTCAGGTGCAAATAAAATTCCTAAAGTTGCTCCTGCGGCAATACCTGCCAACACACCTAATAATACTTTTCCGGCACTCATAATATAATTTATTTAGAGTGCAAATGTGCGCTAACACAAGCCCTAATCTGTTACAGAATAAGTATAAAAAGTTGCATTATTCCCACATTTTGTATGGTTGCTTGCTTCCTCTGTTTCACACGTTTGAAAAAAGATGGTGTTAAGCCAGTTAGATTTTTGAATTGATTGGACAAATGCGCAACGCTGCTATAGTCGAGTTTGTGTGATATTTCGGTAAGGCTAAGGTCATCATATATCAGCATTTCCTTTGCTCTTTCTATTTTGTGCGTAATAATGAATTGTTCTATTGTAATGCCGGTAGCTTCCGAAAAAAAACCTGCAAGTTGATTGTAATTCTGGTTTAGCTTTTCGCTTAGGTATTCAGAGCTTTTCACTTTGGGAAATTCAATAGAATGATGCACCATTTCTATTATAGTATCTTTTACTTTCTTTATAAGGAGTGCTTTTTTATCATCCATTAGTTCCAAGCCGGCTTTTGCTAAAATCACTTTTAATGCTTCATGTTGTGCGGTAGTAATAGTTTCAAACACATCAATTTCTCCTAGCTCAACTAAGCCATAATGCAGATTAAGTTCTTCTAATGCGGCTTTCACTACCATTTTGCAGCGAAGGCTTACCATATATTTTACGTAAATTTTCAGAAACAGAGATTAATGGGCAATGAAATATTGTATTGGCAGCTAGCAAGTTAACCTAATAAATTACACTGTTTGTTTTTCATTTGTGTTTACATAAATATTGTTTGGCATAAAAGAAATAGTTTAAACTATTTCCTCTGCCTTGGTTTGCATCGTTACATTGTTGTTGCTGCAAAGCCTGATGTATAGCCCTTCTGTTTTTGGCATTTCATATTCAAAGAAGTAATTCAGTGCATGAAACTTTGATTGCAAAAATTCTGGCGTGTACTTTTTTGATAAAGATTGTTTTTCAACTGCTGCTTTCTCGCCCAATTTCAGCCATTGCCAGCCAATGGCAATAATTCCAAAATACTCTAAGTACAAAGTTGCATCTGCAAGAAATGTTTCTACTCCATCTTTTTGTGCCACTGTAATCAGGTGCATAGTTACCTGCTGAAGTTGCTGTAGTTTTTGTGTTAAAGTATTTGCATGAGGAATTAAAGCGTCATGCTTTTTGGCGCTTGCAATATCATTCATCACATCTTGCATCAATAGCATGGTAGCCTTGCCGTTTTGCATCATTACTTTTCTACCTAGCAGGTCCATACCATGTATTGCAGTAGTGCCTTCGTGCAAGGTGTGGATGCGCGTTTCTCTAAAAAACAATTCCGCCAGATATTCTTTGGTGAAGCCGTAGCCTCCAAAGCATTGCAAAGCAGCACTTGTACTCAGAATACTCATTTCTGCAGGATAAGACTTTGCAATTGGCGTAAGCAACTCAAGTTTCAGAAAGTTGTTCTCCTTTTCTTCACCTTCGCTTGTGCGCCATTGGTCTAGATACATTGTTGCCTGAAAACCCAATGCCAAAGAGCCTTCTACAATTGCTTTTTGAAATAGTAATAACCTTTTTACATCAGCATGTTCAATGATTGGTATCTGCGGATTGAGCGGATTTTTGTCGCTAAGCATTCTTCCCTGCAAACGCACATTGGCATATTCTAATGAAGCATAATATGCTGCACTAGAAATAGAAGTTGCTTGCAAACCAACACCTATGCGCGCTTCATTCATCATCTGAAACATATAGCTCAAGCCCTTGTGTGGCTCGCCTACCAAGTATGCGCGGCAATCATTTTGTTCGCCCATAATGAGATGTGCAATGGGCGCACCGTGATACCCCATTTTGTGAAACACACCCGCGGTATGCACATCATTAAAAACAAGATTGTCACTTTCATCCATGCGCATTCTTGGCACCACAAACAGTGATATTCCCTTTGTTCCGGCAGGCGCACCTTCAATGCGTGCAAGCATTAAATGGATAATATTATCGCAGCCATCATGGTCGCCACAAGAGATAAAAACCTTTTGTCCTTTTATAAGGTAATGACCATCGCTGGTTGATGCGGCAGTTGTAACAATATCAGATAACGAACTGCCTGCCTGCGGCTCGGTAAGCGCCATTGTGCCCTGCCATTCGCCCGCATACATTTTTGGAATAAAGGTTTGTTGCAAATGCTTGCTGCCGAATGTTTCAATTAAATGCGCGGCACCATTGGTTAAGAATGGATATGCCATTGTAGAATAATTCGCAGCAGCCATTATAAACGCGGTAGCCTGCAAAATTGTAAACGGCACTTGTTGTCCGCCATATTCGTGTGGCGCAGACATTGAAATCCAACCATCATCACCAAATTTTTTCATCAACTCGCGCATCTTTGGATGCACTTTGATTCTTCCGTTTTCAATATGCGGAGGGGTTCTGTCCATCTCAATCAGAATCGGACGTAAATGATTCACAGCAAGTGCATCTGCAGCTTCTATCATCATATCGAAGTTTTCAATGGTATGCTCCTTAAAATATGTGCGCTTACACAAGTCTTCTACATGAAATACTTCGTGTAGCAGGAACCTCAGATTTTCTTTTGAATAGAACATTGTACGTAGATAAAATATGAATTAGGAAATGATTTACTTTTCAATTTCTGATTGCAACTTAATAAACGCTGCATTGTATGCGTTAATTTTTATCTCATCAAATTCTCGGATGGCAATTTCGCATGTAAAATCAATAAGTTGTGAACTAAGGTTATGTTGAAGCAATGATACAATTGCGCTATTATTAGTATCGGCAATTTTATAATCCAAAGCATTCCAATTATCGTTTATTTGCTGCAAGTGAGGTTCAAATATAAGTAGATACGAAAGCCCTGTTTCTTTAACTAATAGTTTACACCAATCCACAAATTTTTTAATACTATACATAATAAAACCGAAGTGCAAATATGATAGAAAAACAGATAAATGAATTGGTTAGGGATGTTCCCAATTTTCCGAAAGCAGGAATTTTGTTTAAAGATATTACCCCCTTGTTTTTGTATCCTGAAGTTTGCAGAGATGTTGTTAAAAAAATGGTTGAACAAGCCTCAAGTTCAGGAATTAAAATTGATGCGGTTGCAGGGGTAGAAAGTCGCGGATTTTTGTTTGGCATTATGCTAGCTCAGGAATTGCATGTGCCGTTTCATTTAATTAGAAAGAAGGGAAAGCTGCCGGGTAAAACAGTTGAATTCTCTTATCAGTTAGAATATGGCAGTGCCACCGTGGAATTGCACCAAGGCTTTGTGAAAGCAAATGAAAATATATTGATTCATGACGATGTGTTGGCAACTGGTGGAACAGCGCGGGCTGCAGCCGAATTAATAAAAATGGAGGGTGGCAATGTTGCTGGCTTTGCCTTTGTAATGGAGCTTGCCTTTTTAGAAGGAAAGAAATTAATAGAAACTTACAGTGGAAATATTCATAGTGTGGTGAGTTATTAGTTCAAACTTATCCTCCTTTTTTCTTTACCACAAACCCCTTTGCAGAAAGCAATAAAACTACTTTTTCGCGATGGTCACCTTGAAGAATAATCTCACCATCTTTTGCGGTGCCTCCTACACCGCATTTTGCTTTTAACTCTTTAGCAAGCGCGTTAAAATCAGTTTCATTGGCAATGTAATTCTCTAATACAGTAGCCACTTTGCCGCCTTTCAATCTATCTAAGCGCACATATAGTTTTTGCTCGTTAGCAGGAAGGGTTTCCTGCTCATTATTTTCATCTGCAAACTTAAAATTAGGGTTTGTGCTGAAAACGATTCCGTTAGTGTTTTTATTAATTTTCATAACGATTTTTTAGAATGAATTAAGCGATTCAGGAACTAAAACTTTTAAGCATAGTGGTTCTACTTCCATTTCTAAATGTTCATGCGAAATTAAATGGTCGCCATCAAACTGATATACTCGCTTTGGGTCGCCATCTATGGTTACTTTTTTTGCTCTGTAAGTTTCTGCTTCTTTAATCAAATCCACTCTTTTAAAACTCATACACATGAAAATATAAACCAATTTCCAAAGTGGAAATTCTTTAATAACAATGATGTCTAAAATGCCGTCTTTAAGACTTGTGAATGGAAAAACTCCAAAATTATATCCATATTGATTTGCATTAAAAGCCGTAAACAAATAGAAGTCACGTTCAATTTCTACATCGTCAATAGTTATTTTGGCATGAAAGGGTTTGAAGTAGAAAAATAACTCGCTCACTACTGCCCAAGCATAAGAAATAAAACCTCTTATTTTATGATACTTAAATCTCCGTGCCACGCTTGAATCCAAACCAAAACCTGCGCAACTAAAATAATAACCACGGTTTGTTTTTACCGCATCCATCAACACAGTTTTTGAATTATTCAAAACTTGAATTGCTCCTTGAACATCTCGCGGTGGAATTTTTAAATGCGTTGCCATGCCATTGCCCGAACCAAAAGGAATAATACCAAGTGCCACTTCTGTATTCACTAAACCTCTAGCAACTTCATTGATAGAGCCATCACCTCCAACTGCACAAACAATATCATATCCATCTGCCACTGCTTCTCTAGTAATTTCGGTTGCATGACCTGCATATTGTGTGTAGCGAATAGTGAAATCAAATTGTACATAATCTAAATGTCGCGCTATCTTTTCTGGTATGCCTTCCTTACGCGCAACACCAGAAATTGGATTAATAACAAATAATATTTTTTTCTTTTGTTGATGTTCCATTATCAATTTTTCTGCTTAGGATGTTGTACAGAATTAAAATGCCTTTAAACTCAAATCTAAAGAACTGCTTGAATGCGTTAGTGCGCCAACTGAAATGAAATCAACTCCTGCGTTTTTGAATAAGTCAATATTCTGAAGTGTTACACCTCCGCTAATTTCTGTTTCAAACTTATTACCTACAATCTTTACAGCTTCTGCAGCATTTTTTGGTGAAAAATTATCGAACATGATTCTGTGTACACCACCAATAGCAACTATTTCATGAACATCATTCAGACTTCGCGCCTCTATTTCAACTTTAAGCTGCAAACCGTTTTCCTGCTGATACTTTTTTACAGATTCGATTGCTTTGGAAATGCCACCACAAAAATCAATGTGATTATCCTTGAGCATAATCATATCGTACAAGCCAATGCGATGGTTAAATCCACCACCAATCCGCACTGCCCATTTTTCAAATAGGCGAAACCCAGGTGTGGTTTTTCGTGTATCTAAAATTTTTGTGTGTGTTCCTGAAAGTGCATTTACAAATAATTTAGTGTGTGTAGCAATTCCACTCATGCGTTGCATGTAGTTTAACAGTACTCTTTCGGCTCGTAAAATGGATTTTACGTCACCATAAATTTTAAAAGCAACATCACCATTTTTAATTAAAGTTCCGTCTTCAAGAATAGATTCAAATCGCATATCTTCATCTACTAATCTGCACACAGCCTTTGCAACCTCAACACCTGCCAAAACACCGTCTGCTTTTACTAGTAATTTCACGCTACCTTCTTTTGGAAGCGAAATAGCTGCTAATGAAGAATGATCTCCTATAGGAATAATTCCGGTAGAGTCTTCTATATCTTCTCTTAATGCTTGAATAATAGAGGCATCAATTAATTTTTGCATAAATGAATTTGATGCGAAGGAAAGAAAAGAAAAAAACCTCTACTACTTTTGTTCTACACGCAATTCACGAATTAGAAAAACGCCCGTTACATTTTTGCCAAATAAATAAGCATTGTAAGTTCCTGTAGAAGTGGCTAATGAACCAACAAAATATTTTGCTCCTTCAGGAGAAGTACCTTGGTGGCTTACCTCAAATCCTTTAACAGTATTTTTATTAAAGAAATCACGCAAAATTCCTTCTGCTTGCGCTTTACTATAAGTTCCATTATTATTTAATAAAGTCATTTCAATGTTTTGTTCAAAGTGTTTTGCAACACTTGATGAACTTCCATTTTTCATTGATGCAATCAGCACTTCTGCATTCTGTGAAAAAGCAGAAAGAGTTATACTTATAGTAACTAAAAGAAGTATTTTTTTCATTTTATGTTTTTGAAAATAGCATTGAAAAATTATTGCCTGCTGCTTTAGTAAAGTAAGATATAATCACCGCTGTACAGTTTAATATCTTTCTAAATTACCTTTCAAATTGCCTGGCATTTTCATAAGCTCTGCGTTCTTTCCAAGCGTGCCAAGTTTGCCCCATTATTTTATTCAAGCCTTTATCTACCACAAAGTGCGTTGCTAAGTTTATACTTCCTTTTGCAGCAGAAATTGGAGAGTTTTGAGAGCGCAAAGCCAAACCAAAACTAAAATCCATGTAATACATGTAATGCCAGTAGCATGAAGGCATAAACAAGGTTTCACCATGTTTTAAAATAGTTTCATAACCAGTTACATTCTTCAATGCGGGAAACTTTTCATAATCAGGATTTTGTGGGTCAATCAAACTTTTTACAGTAAAGGGATGGTGGTAAATTTTTTCAGACTCTTCAGGTGGAAACAGTATAACTTTTTTACTACCTATAAACTGCGAAAGGAAAACATTAGCGCAGTCAATATCGTAGTGCATGGTTACTTCTGAGCCTTCGCCTCCAAAAAACATCAGTGGAACTTTTATCCATAAATATTGGAAATCTGGAAACGATAAGTCTTCTTTTAACTCCGGAGCATGTTCGAAAATATCATAGAGAAAAAGACGATAATCCGTAGGTCCACTTTTGATTTTTTCTAGAAACTCCCCGAAAGGCATTATGGTTTCGTTAGTCATGTAACCTTTGCCCGGCTTAGAATAATTGCTACTGTAAACTGGAGCTTCTAAATTTCCATATTTATCGTGGAAAAAATCGTAATTCCACTTTTCTAAACCTGTCCAATCCTTTGTGAAATCCGTGAAAATACAAGGTTTGTTTTTCCACTGAAAGTTTTCTTTGAATTCTTGTGTGGTAATGTTACTGACTCTTTCAATCGGTAAGAGATTCATACATTATAAATTGGTGAACAATACATAATCAACTTTAGGGTTTATGCAAAACTAAGATAAATTCAGTCTAAAGGTAGCAAATGCCTGTACGTTGAGAAATTCAGATGTGCATAAGTTGTTCTTGAACTTACTAGGTTGTAAATTCTAAAACTTAAACCTTTTCAAACCGTACAAAAAAAGTTGTAATAACCGAACACTATTCCAAACAACATTTCTTAAACTTTTTTCCGCTACCACAGGGACAAAGTTCGTTTCTGCCAATTGACAAATTGCTATCCAAAGGATTTTGCAGATTAGTATTCAACTTTGGCAATATAGTTGGATGTGTTTCATCAAATGGGATCAAATCATCATCAAAATCATCATCGAAATCATCATC
>CAZKHZ010000087.1:12841-14453 GCA_964552715.1 uncultured Chitinophagaceae bacterium
GTGTTTCATCAAATGGGATCAAATCATCATCAAAATCATCATCGAAATCATCATCATTTTCATAATAGCTGCATAAATCTTTGTACCATGTGCTATAGCCTGGATGAAATTGACGAATTGAATTTTGCTTTAATGGTGTATATATTTCCTCAAGTATGTTGCCTTCACTTCCAATCAAAAATTCATCTATTAAATCTTGTGCATACAATTGCTTAATCAATGGCACAAATTCAATCAATCTGAGCGTACATATATCACCAACTAAATGGCTTATTGTTTTTATATCAAGGTGGTTTTTATCGTGAATGTTTTTTAAATAAAAATTTAGGACATCATTATAAAAACTGAATCCTTCATTTTTTTCGATTTTGCTGGTAAGCAGTAGTTGTTCAACCGCTTTTAAAACAGGACATTTTGCAAAAGAGTAAATGTTGGGTTCTTGGAGAAAATCAATCAATATCTGCAGGTCGAAAAGTTGGTAAAATACTTCCCAAAGTTCTTCTGTTATCAAATCTCCGAAGTAGAAATCATGATATTCTTCACCTTGTTTGAGAATCTCTAAAATAGCTGGCAATGCTTCTTTAGCATTTAACTCTTTTAGCATTGCTAAACTATGGAAGCAGAACCAACTAACCTGATCGTTACTATCATGGTAATGAAACCTCGTAATGCTATCTTTCAAAATCTCCACTAAATCTTGAATCAAGGTTTCGCGAGGCAAATTAAGAATAGCATCAAATTTAGTTGTGTCAATTTCTTCATCTACTTCATATAAATACCATACTTGTTGGTGATTAAATACAGGGTGCTCATTAGTTTGCTCAAGCGATAAGAAGTTGGGTTCTACCTCTGCGTACTTCGCGCTCAATTCATCGCTTTTTTTCATTTGCTCGTCCATTTTTTTCAACCTTAATTGAAGCAAGGCGTCCCAAGCGATTTTCGTTTCTCCAGATTTCCGATCTATTTCTTCCATTATTTCAAAACGACTTTCCGCCAATTCCAAGTTTTCAATTCCACAGGCATATAATACGTACAGTTTGTGAAAACCCAAAACCTCAGAAACATGAAATGTGTCGCGATCAGGAGCCAAGTCCTGAACATCATTTGCATCTTTAATGGCTAAAAGAAAATTATTGTAATCCTTTTTTAGAATGCAGCTCGCAGCTTTGTTAAGCCTAGCGAAAATGTAATCGGGATGCTGCTCTAAAATTTTTTCTGTCAATTCATCACCAAGTTGTATTTGCTTATTTTGGTAATAGGCAATTTGCAAGTAATTTTTGAACTGAACCACATCAGGATATTTCCAAGCTAATTGCTTAATGTCGGCTATAAGTTTGCTCAAATTTTTTGTCTTCTTGTTTAGCGTAAAATATACGCGCTCCAATTCGTCCTGAATCTCTGGTGTAATATGTTTTTCCAGAATTGGTTTATTAGAAATATTATAACCATAAGCCCTTGTTGAGTCAGTAACACTTTTGAGTATTTCATCCATCCAAAAAAATTTGCTTCAAAAATAACCTTGATTTGAATTTGCCGTTAATATTTCTATCCTAAATTTTTATCCTTAATTGAAGTTTTGATACCGCCTGTAGATTTCGACCTAATATTAAGC
>CAZKHZ010000088.1:0-14420 GCA_964552715.1 uncultured Chitinophagaceae bacterium
GTTCCTGCTTCTACCGAAAGCTATCGGTAGAAGCAATCTCGTGTAATGATCAACAGCTATACCCATAAAACATCCACACTTTAAAAACTTCCGCAGCCTCGTATCATTCATAATTCCCACCTTTGCCCCGTGGCGGGTATCTACATTCACATTCCTTTTTGCAAACAGGCTTGCCATTACTGCAACTTCTATTTTTCTACTTCCACAGGGTTAAAAGAGAAAGTGCTGGATGCCATCGTTAAGGAAATTGAGCACAGCAAAAACTACTTGGCGGGCGAGACCATCCACACCATTTATTTTGGCGGAGGCACCCCTTCTATATTGACTGCCGATGAGCTGAAGCGCATTATCGAAGCCATTCACCACCACCACCATTGCGATGTGCAGGAGCTGACGCTGGAGGCAAACCCCGATGACCTCACCACCCAAAAAGTAAACGAACTGGCTGCCCTCAAAGCCTTTGGTTTAAATCGTTTCAGCATTGGGGTGCAATCTTTTTTCAACGAAGATTTGCAATACATGAACCGCGCCCACAGCCGCGATGAAGCCCTCAGCGCTATCAAAAAAGTGCAAGATGTGGGCTTCGACCTGCTCACCATAGATTTGATTTATGGCACGCCCACCACCACAAACGAGCATTGGCTGCAAAACCTCGAAACGGCTTTTGCCCTGCACATTCCGCACCTTTCGTGCTACGCGCTTACGGTAGAGCCGCAGACCTCGCTGCATCAAAAAATACAAAAAAAACTGCTGCCTCCGGTGGACGAAAATCTTGCCGCCACACACTTTGATATACTGAAAATACAAGCCGAGCAAAATGGCTTTGAACATTACGAAATTTCAAACTTTGCGCTGCCCGGCAAATACGCGCTGCACAACACCAACTACTGGCGGGGCGTGCCATACATCGGCATCGGGCCCTCGGCACATTCGTTCAACGGGCGCGAACGAAGGTGGAATGTGAGCAATAATTTAAGTTACGTAGAAGGTATAAATACCAATAAACCGAACTTAGAAACCGAAACCCTCACCACCGCCCAGCAGGCAAATGAATACATCATGACTTCGCTGCGCACCATGTGGGGCATGAACATGAACCATGAAAAAATTGCATCCTTCAAACCCGAAATACTACAATCGCTACGCGATGTGAATACCAATTTTTATTTGGTGAAAAATGAAGTGGTGCTGCTAACAAAAGAAGGCAAGCACTTTGCCGATGGAGTGGCAGGCAGTTTGTTTGTGGAAGAGTAATATGGACGAATTAGTTTGTCATGCTGACGCAGGAAGCATCCTTCAAGGTAGATTCTACCCAAAAGGATGTCTTGTACCTCGACATGACAACATCCGTATTCGTCTTTTTCATCCCTCGTCTCTCGTCCTTGGTCCTCCGCCCCCTTTTCCCCGAAATAATTACATTCGCCTCTCAAAATTTTCAATTTAGTATGACTAAGTTCTCATCATTAGAATACAAACGTCCCAATTTCGACACTATCTCAGATAATTTCACCGAGCTCATTGAGCGTTTTCAACAAGCAGGTTCTGCCGAAGACCAAAGCAAAGTGTTGGACGAAATAAATGTGTTGCGCAACGAGTTTCAAACCTATGCTTCTATTGCATCGGTACGCAATTCTATTGATACCAACAATCCATATTACGAAGTAGAAAAACAATTCTATGACGATCACGAACCACTGTTTCGCGATTTGACCATTCGCTTTTATAAAGCCCTTGGCAACACGCCTTATAAAGCCGATTTGCAAAAGAAATTCGGCAATCAATTGTTCAACATTGCCGAGGTTTCTTTAAAGAGCTTCGACCCAAGTATTATCAATGATTTAAAAGAAGAAAATCGTTTAGGAACAGAATATACCAAGCTAATTGCTACCGCAACTGTTGAGTTCAATGGCGAGAAATTGAACCTTTCGCAGCTAGACCCCTACGAGCAAAGTTTAGACCGCACCGTGCGCGAAAAAGCTGTGCGTACCAAATACGCATACTTTGAAAACCACGCTGCCGAATTAGACCGCATTTTCGATCGCTTGGTAAAAGTGCGCACCAACATTGCACACAAACTTGGCTACAAAAACTTTGTGGAATTGGCTTATAGCCGCTTGTTGCGCACCGACTATAACGCGGCAGATGTGGCGGTATTTCGCAATCAGGTGTTTGAGCACATTGTGCCGCTTACCAACAAGTTGCGCGAACGCCAAGCCAAGCGCATAGGCGTTGAAGATTTTAGTGTGATTGACATGGGTTTGAGCTTTGCAACCGGCAATCCGCAACCCAAAGGTTCGCCCGAGTGGATTATAGAAAACGGTAAAAAAATGTACAGCGAGCTATCGCCCGAAACCAAAGAGTTTTTTGATTTCATGGTGAATAATGAGTTGTTGGATTTGGTTACCAAACAAGGCAAAGCAGCAGGCGGCTATTGCACGCATTTCGCTAAGTTCAAAGCACCTTTTATCTTCTCCAACTTCAACGGCACTTCACACGATATTGATGTGTTGACCCACGAAGCCGGACACGCTTTTCAATGTTTCCAAAGCCGTCATTTCGATTTAGATGAATATGCTTTTCCAACCTACGAGGCTTGCGAAATTCACTCCATGAGCATGGAATATTTTAGCTGGCCTTGGATGGAGTTGTTCTTTAAAGAAGATGCGGAAAAATACAAGTTCTTGCATTTGTCTTCGGCTGTAATTTTTCTTTCGTATGGTTGCGCAGTAGATGAGTTTCAACACATCATTTACGAGCAACCCGAACTGACTCCAGAGGCGCGCAGACAAGTGTGGTTGGATATGGAAAAGAAGTATCGCCCATACATGAACTATGCAGGCATTCCGTTTTTAGAAAGTGGTGCTTTGTGGCAAAGACAATTGCATATTTATCGCTCGCCATTCTACTATATTGATTACTGCTTGGCGCAGATTTGTGCGTTCCAATTCTGGAGCAAATCACAAAAAGATTTCAAAGCTGCTTGGGCAGATTATTTGGATTTGTGCAAAGCCGGAGGCAGCAAAAACTTCTTAGGTTTGGTAAAGGACGCCAACCTCATTTCTCCATTTGACGAAAATTGTATCCGCTCTATTGTGGGCGAAGTGCAAGCTTGGTTAGATGGCGTGGATGACACAAAATTGTAACAATGTATGAAATTGCCTAAGTATCCTTTAGCTTCTAGCGATAAGTTACTGACCTTTGAATTTATCAGCGAAGGACCAAAAGGGTTGATTCACAAACTTGTGAGATACCAACCAACTAACCTCAAAGATATTTACAACCTTGCCTTTGGTGACAAAGACAATTCCACAGGGGATATTGATGATACGGTAATTTCAAATAACGGTGATAGCGAAAAAGTATTAACAACGGTTGTAGCAACTTTATACGCGTTTACAGATAAGTATCCTGAGGTTTGGATTTATGCTACAGGAAGCACAAAAGCAAGGACAAGGCTTTATAGAATGGGCATTGCAAAATTTCTTTCAGAAGTAGCATAAGACTTTGAAGTTTTGGGAGAGAGGAATGACGACTGGGAAGAATTTAGAAAAAATGTTGGGTATGAAGGCTTCTTGGTTAGAAGGAAAAGGAAATAATATTACCTTTAGAACAATTAAGTAATTGCAAGATGAAAATCATAACAGAGTTAAAAAAAAGGAAAATTCCAATTGTAAAGATTGACATGTCATTGAATAAATATGACAACATGGTTTTATTCCCTGTTAAATTGGAAAAAGCAAACGAGATGTTACGAAAAGTTGGGCTTCCTAAACAATGGACAAATGAGAATCTACACATCTAAATGAATCGAAAAGTTTTCTATTCGGTGTTTCAATCCATGCATTCGCATTTGTTTCTTTTAGTTGTTGTTGCCATGCTGAGTTTATCCGCTAAGCAAAAAACAAAAAAGCTAATGGTTTCAGGTACCATTACCCAAACCTCCGATTATTGTGGAGGTGCTTCACCGTCCGAGGCATTGCTGCAAATGTTACGCACACCTCAAGCACTTGAGGGCAAGAAGATTTTTGTGCGCAAAGGCACTGCAAATGATGCTTCAAAAAAGGTGATAACAGAAACTTTAAGTGATGCAAACGGCAATTTTAAATTGCAATTACCTGCTGGAGTTTATTGTCTTGTTTTTGAAGACAAATCCAGCGATTTCAAAACTCCACAAAACGATAAAAACAATACTTGGGACGAAGCCTGCCTGAAAGCAAAGTATGCTAAATGCGAATACACTTTTACACTTAAAAATAAATTTATTGAAGGTGTAAAAGTCAATTATCACAAACTTTGCTCATTTAGAAACCCTTGCAGCAAATATAGCGGACCCACACCGCCATGATTAAATGAATTAGGTTTTAGTGATTCTTTGGCGACAAGCATTTTTGGCAACTTTTTCATATCTTCGATAAGTGGGAAAACAGGTAAAAAAATTAGTTGACATTGAAATTGATAAACTAACGAACTCCACAGAGAATTCGGTTTCTGGTGGTGTGTTTGACACGGATGTTTTTCAACTTTTTGCTAAGGATAGCAAGCAAATCAATAAATCAGATTGGCAGTTTAAATGGCAGGAACAAGTTAAATTAACCGACAGAGAGGTTTATAAACTTGTTATAAAGAATAATCCTAAAATCTATAGGCACTTGATTGAAAGTGCAAAATTCAACAAAGGCAAGACAAAAATTTACTTAGGTGTTCCCGGAAATTTAGTTGCTTTTGCTTGCAGACATTCTTTTGAAAAAGGCTATAAAGGCTATCTTGCTTTTGATGCTAAGACCGTTTTGTTGAAACACTATCAAGAGACCCTTTTAGCAACTCATTTTAGAGGAACAAAAATGATGATTGAAACCCCTGCAGCAAACAGATTAATTAATCAGTACTTTAAAAAATAGAAACAATGGGATTAATCAGAGAACCGAAAAATGTTGACTTCACTGTTCTTGACAAGCCGTGGACTGATGAAGAACGAAAAGAGTTTAGTGCATTTATTAAGTAGCGTAAACAGCAGCGTAAGAAAAAAGCCCCACTGAAGCGAAGAACAACATCGTCAAAAAAAACAATCATTGCCTGACACTAAACAAATGTGCCTTAAACAAATAATAACACCTTTGCAAAGCAGTTTGAAACATTGAAACAGAAAGATTAAATGTCAGTAATCGTAAAACAACTCAGCAAAATATACGGCACGCAAAAGGCGGTAGATGAAATTTCATTTGAGGTGAAAAAAGGTGAGGTGCTTGGCTTTTTGGGTCCCAATGGCGCGGGCAAAAGCACTACCATGAAAATCCTCACTTGCTTTCTGCCCCAAACCTCTGGCAATGCCGAAGTGTGCGGAACAGACACTGCAACTAATCCCTTAGAAGTGCGCAGGCACATCGGTTATCTACCCGAAAGCAATCCTTTGTATCAGGATATGTATGTGAAGGAATATCTGGAGTTTGCCGCTTCCATTTATCAATTGCCTAATGCGCAAAAGCGCATAGCCGAAATGATTGAAACCACTGGACTGACTGCGGAGCGAACTAAAAAAATCGCTCAACTTTCAAAAGGATATAAGCAACGGGTTGGTTTGGCACAGGCTATGTTGCATAATCCAGAAGTGTTGATATTAGATGAACCAACGAGTGGTTTAGACCCTAATCAATTAGTGGAAATTCGTGCGCTGATAAAGCAATTAGGCAAAGACAAAACGGTTATTTTTTCATCACACATTATGCAAGAAGTACAAGCCGTTGCCAACCGCGTGGTTATTATTAGCAAAGGGAAAATTGTTGCCGATGATACCACAGAGCAACTGCAATCGCGCTTGAATAATGAAATGGTAGCATTGGTTGAATTTAAGCAACCGGTGCATCACGAAACATTGTTGAAAATAAAAGGAGTTAAGCAAGCCGTGCAGCAAGATAATCTATGGCAACTCACCGCTATTGGCACTGAAGATATTCGCGAGAATATCTTTGAATTTGCCAAACTACAGAACCTTACTTTGCTGCAACTTTACCGCGATAAATATTCGCTGGAAGAAGTGTTTAAGCAGTTGACGAAGTAGAATATTTAAACCAAACTTTTTATTCCGCTCACCAATACATCTAATTCATCTATTGAGGTGTAAACATTGGGCGAAATGCGCACACCATTTAATCCTTCGTGCAGCACCGTGGTGGCATGTATTTTTTGATTGATGAAAAGTTTTGAAGCAACATCTTCTGCTTTCATGCCTTCAATGGCGAAGGTTGCCAAGCAACAACTGTATTCATCTTTCAATGAAGTGTAGAACGACAACCCTTTTAAATCTTTCACCTTTTCGCACCAATAGTTTTTCAAAAATCGCAAGCGATTTTCTTTGCGTTTGTTGCCTATTTTTTGGTGAAAATCTAAGGCTGCATGAACTGCCATTTCTGCCGCAAATGAGCGCGTACCAAGCGATTCAAACTTTCTAATATTGTCTCCATCTGGCTCATTGGAAGAAAGCAAAGCCCAAACGTTTTTAATTTTTTCTTTATTTATAAACATAAAACCCGTGCCGAAAGGCGCACACAACCATTTGTGAAATGATGCCGCATAATAGTCACAATTAAGGTCGCTGATTTTGTAATCAAGATGCGCAAATGAGTGCGAAGCATCTACAATTACTTCACAACCTTTTGCTTTTGCAGCATCTGCAATTTTGCGAACTGGCAATATCTGCCCTGTCCAATTTATCAAGTGCGTGATATGTACAATTTTGGTTTTGGGCGATATGGCTGCAACATACTTTGCAACAATAACTTCATCATCTTCTTCAGGGAAATTCAAATCCACCCAATTCAATTTTATACCCTCGCGTTTCTCCCGCTGCTTCCATGCGTTCATCATGTTTGGGTAATCAAATTTGCACAGCACTACTTCATCACCCGCCTTCAAATTCAAACCAAAAATAATGGTGTTTAAGCCTTCAGTGGTGTTTCGATTGAATGCAATTTCATCTGCTTGAACACCACAAAACTCAGCCACACGATTCCGTAATGGCTCTCGTTGCTGATCCAATTTTCGCCACATAAAATAGCTGGGTCCCCGATTGGCAAATTGATAGTTTTCTATATGCGCCTGTTGCACAGGCAAAGGCTGCGGACTCACAGCTCCATTGTTTAGATTGATGATTTCATCCGAAATAAAATATTGCGCTCGCACATGTTTCCAAAAGTCATTTTCATCTTTTATACTTTCAGGATTAAACCCTTTTTTCTTTTCATCCTTACACGCCTGCATCGCCAGCACGCCTGCCGATATTGTTGCCAATGTAGATTGTTGAATGAATTGTTTGCGGTTGAGCATTCGTACTTATTTGTGGAGGTGAAGCTATGCAATTGAACAAACACGAAACATTTTTACTGCCTTAACTCAAACTGTTTCTAATTTGCCAACCTCAATTTAAGCTATCCATGTTTCCGCTGCGCATTGCATTGCGTTATTTGTTTTCTAAAAAAAGTACGAATGCCATCAACATCATTTCGTACATCAGCATGACGGGCATGGGCGTGGGTGCATTTGCGTTGATTGTTGTGTTGAGTGTGTTCAATGGGTTTGAGGGTTTGATAAAAGACTTGTACAATGCCTTTTATCCCGAGCTAATTATTACTCCTGCGCAGGGTAAAGTTTTTGATAACAATGATTTTATCGAACAAAAAATGAAGGCTGACAAAAGCGTTGTCTCCTACACAAAAACGCTGGAAGAAAACGCCTACTTTGAATATGAAGGCAAAGCAACAATAGCTACAATTAAAGGCGTGGATGAAAACTATACCAACACTACCGATGTTGCAGCTTATGTGCGGCAGGGAGATTTTTATTTGAGAGATAGCACAAAAGATTATGCAGTGATAGGAGCCAATATCAATCAAGCATTAAATGCCAGCATCGAAAACAATTTTGCCATGATGAGCATTCGCGTACCCAAAATCACCAATGCAAGTGTTTTTATGCCCGATGATGCTTTTAATACGGCTTATGTAGTTCCTGCCGGTATTTTTTCTATTCAACAGGAGTTTGACTCTAAATATGTAATCGTTTCGCTGCCGCTTGCACAGCAATTGATAGGTATAGAAAATGCAGTCTCCGCTTTTGAAGTAAAATTAAAACCCGGTGTGGATGCCGACAGGCAAAAAGAATTTTTTCAATCTGCATTTGGCAAAGATTATAAGGTTCAAACCCGCGAAGAATTAAATGAAGTGTTGTACCGTGTTGTAAAAATGGAGCGTTGGGCAGTATTTGCTATTTTGAGCTTCATTTTAGTGATTATTTCTTTCAATATAGTTGGTTCACTCACCATGCTTGCCATCGAAAAAACTAAAGACATTTCAATACTAAAAGCAATGGGCGCAAGTGCCACCGACATCAGTAAAATCTTTTTGCTCGAAGGTATTTTTACTGCCATGCTGGGTGCAGGTATCGGTTTGTTTTTGGGCTTGTTGTTATGCTACCTGCAAATCAACTACGGCTTTGTGAAACTTGCCGAAGGCGGTGCTTCGTTTGTAGTAGATGCCTATCCTGTCAAAGTAATTACATCTGATATTTTCCTTACGTTTTTTACGGTGGCTGGCATCAGCATTCTAGCATCATTGGTGCCCGCAATCAAAGCGGCAAAACAGAAGCTAAGTTTTGCCTAAAGCACGTTACTCGTTTGCTCTTTTATCTTTTCCAATTCGTCTTTCATGTTCACGACTATCTTTTGCATAGCAGCATCATTTGCCTTAGAGCCAATAGTATTTATTTCACGACCAATTTCCTGAGATATAAAATTCAGTTTACGCCCTTTCATTTCATCATTATCTTCTTCGCTTGCTTGCCTAAAGTGATCGCAGTGTGCACGCAGGCGAGTAAGCTCTTCGGTAATATCCAACTTCTCTATGTAGTAAACCACTTCTTGCTCAAAGCGGTTTTGGTCAATTTTGTCTTTGGGTATAAACAGGTCTAAATTATTGTGCAAGCGCTGTCTTACTTCGTTCACCCTGCGCTTATCCTGCTCGCGCAGATGCGTAACAAAATACTCTATGATTTTTATTCTGCCCAGCAAATCTTCTTTCAAAGCATTGCCTTCGTGCTCGCGAAATTTTTCCAATTCATCAATCGCTATAAACACAGTTGCTTCTATTAATTGCCATTCTTCCGTAGCAATTTCCGGTTGCGTATCTTCATACACATCAGGCAGGCGAAGTATTGCCGGAAGAATATCTGTAGAAGCAATTTTAAGCTCCAATGCCACCTCAATCAATTCATTGTAGTGCGCTTTCAAAACTCCCTTATTCAAGCGAATGGCAGCTTGCTCGCGGTCGCTAATTACGCTTACATATACATCCACTTTACCTCGTTGCAACCTCGCTGTAATTTGCTGGCGCAATTGATATTCCTGCTCGCGATAACGCGATGGCAGCTTGGTTCCCAAGTCCATGCCCTTGCTGCTGTTTAGCGAGCGCACTTCCACATTCACAGTAGTTTCGTTGATGTTTTGCGAGGCTTTTCCAAAGCCCGTCATAGATTTCAGCATGATGCTAATATGATGATTGTTAGTGTGAAATGAAAATTATTGAATTTGAAAGATGATTAACCTCTATTATTATAAGGCTTTCTCCATGCCAATTTGCAATACCGAAATATCTATTAGCTTCATTTTTACAAAACGGATTTTATGTTGAAAAAAACTGCACTCGCATTAGTACTCATCACTACAATTTTCACCCAATTTTCAAACGCTCAATATTGCGGAAATTCAGGTACAAACATTTGTGTTCCAGGCACTGGTTTATCTCATTTGGATGGTTTTAAACCTCCTTACGATTCATTGCCTTGCGCAAAAAAGGGAGTTCCATTTGATCAAACGATTCGATTCGTTGTGCCGCCCACAGTAACCAGCGGAACTTCTACTTTCGATTTGAATTGGTTAGAAATTGCAACACTTGGCAACTTGCCTTGCGGTTTATGCTGGTCAACAAATAAATCCACTAACAGATTCAATAAAAACGAACAAGCCTGTATCAGAGTTACTGGAACTACCTTCGATAATCCCGGTCAATTTAAGTTGAGCATTTTCGTAAATGTGAACGTGAATATTGGAATCAACGTAACACAAAACAACCAAAATGCCAGTCAGGCAGGTTTAAAATATTACATCCGTGTAGAGCAAAACAATGCTACCTGCCCCAATGTGGACACCTTTGCTGTTGGCAACACCGCCTCATCACAAGGTGCAGATTTCACTGCAACTGTTTCTGCCGGAGGGGCAACCACTTTTTGCGATGGCGGCTCAGTTGTGCTTACAGCAGCTCCAACGCTTGCTACGAGCTATCAATGGTACAATGGTGCTAACATCATTCAGGGCGCAACTTCACCAACCTACACTGCATTAACTCAGGGCAACTACAATGTAAAAGTGGTGAAGGGTTGCAAAGGCTTTACCTCTACAAACACTACTGTTACCGTAACTCCTCGTCCGGCAGCAGCTATAACTCCTGCTGGTCCTATTCAGTTATGCAACAACAGTACACAATTACTCACTGCTTCTCCTGCTGGTGCAAGTTATATATGGCTAAATAATAGCTCGCCTATTGGCGGGCAAACTGCCCAAACTTTCACAGCAAGCACAGCAGGCAGCTACTCGGTAAGTATTACCAATAATGGTTGCAGTAGTGTATCAAATATGGTTTCTATTTCTACAGGTGGTAGCAACGTAACCGTAACACCCACCGCTACTTCACAAACGATATGCGCTGGGCAAACAATAACTTTAGATGCAGGCGCTGGATTCTCTTCATACGCATGGTCTGGTGGTGGTAGCATCCGACAAAAAAATGTTACTACCGCATCAACATACACCGTAACCGTAACGCTTTCATCGGGTGGATGCACCAGCACTGGCAGCGGTTCAATAACTATTACCAACGGGCAAAATGTTCCAGCTATCACTACACTTCCTGCTACCACTTCTGGTTGTGTAGGCACAGCAGTAGTATTAGATGCGGGCACAAACTACACAACCTATAATTGGACAGGTGGCGGCAACACACAAAATATCACACCGCTTAATTCGGGTCCATACGCTGTTACTGTTACCAAAACTGGTTTCTGCGGCAATGCTACAGCAACTACCAATCTTACTATAAATCCTTTGCCACAAATCACCTTATTAGTTACCCCCGACCCAGCAACCGCCTGCCCAAACCTGCCAACAACCTTGGATGCAGGTATGGGTTACGACACTTACGCTTGGTCTAATGGCTTAAGCACAAGAACCATTTCGGGCAAAGTGGATAGCACTTACACCGTTACTGTTACCAAAACCGCACTTAGCTGCACCGCTTCTGAATTCAAGCAAGTAGCAGTCACCAATCCTGGTCCTCCCGATACGCCTGTCCTTAGTCCTACTTACGCTTTCTGCACTGGCGATTCAGCATACTTAGCTGCCGGATTTGGTTTTGATTCTTATAAATGGTCAACGGGCGATACAATTGATTTCATAAGAGTGAAAACAGCCAACACATACACTGTCACTGTTACGCAACCCGGCAGATGTGGCACTATCATTGCAAGTGCAGTGGTAACAGAAAATCTGCTTCCCAATGCATCTTTCACTAACAACGGTGGCGTATTAACTGCTACTACCACTTCAGGTGTCACATACAGTTGGCACAAAAGCAATGCCCCTATAAATGGAGCAAATGATTCCACATACACACCTACAGAAACAGGCAGCTATTCATTGCAGGTAAACGATGGCAATTGCATCAGTCGCTCTACAAACACCAACATTTCAGTAGGCATTAATGAAATAGGAAAAACAATCCAATTGATAGCAGTGCCAAATCCAACCTCTGGTGCGCTTTCCATCAGGTTCAATTTGCCACAGGCAACCCAAATGAATTTAAAAGTAATGGACATGGCAGGTCGTGTGTTGCTCGAAAACAACAACACCTTCACCGAAGGGCAAAACCAATTGCCTTTAGATATTTCAAACTTCACCAGCGGTTTATACCTCCTCAACCTTCAAACCAAACAAGGCGTAGCAACTTTGATTATTAGCAAACAATAAATTTTGCTTGAAACTTTATAAAACCCAAACGCCCGAAGCATCAAAAACTTCGGGCGTTTTTTTTGTTCCTCCCTCGCAGAAGGGCTAAGGCGATGACTTTACTTCCATTTCCAAATAATTTTTAGATTTGTTCATCATCAAAAATTAATACATGAAACCTCAACTTACACAAAACAATGTTACTAATGCAACATGCAGGCTATGTATATATCTGCTTATGCTCTGTAGCGTCACCACCACCGCCCAGCAGTTTAACTGGGTACGCAGCATTGGCGGCTCAACATCCACATCCGGCAATACTTTATTTGACTATGTGCAGGATGCAACAATAGACAAATGGGGCAATGCTTATGTAGCAGGCAGGGTAGGTGCAAATCCCAAGGTAAATGGAGTTAGTGTAAGCCCTGGCGGATATGGAGCAGAGGACGGCTACTTAGCCAAGTTTGACCGATGCGGTAATCTGGAATGGATGCGTATTATGGGGAAAAATTTTACAGATTTTACAGCGGGCGTTACAACAGATGATAACGGGAATGTCTATGTGACCGGCAGAGTATCAGTTGGGCAGTTTTACAGCCCGTGTAAGGACACTATATTTCCTGTAAACAGCGCCATCACATTTGTTGCCAAGTATGATGGTGCAGGGTGCATGAAGTGGATAAAAGCGATGAATGGATTTAGTGCTTTTCCATTTTCAGGTAATATAAAAATACGTAGCGAAGGAAAGCTATTTGTATGGATGCGCTGTCAACCACATGCAAACCCTGCTGTAGATACCATCCGCATCACGTATCTAACCAATATGTTTATGCGTATGGATACAAATGGGGTAATTGAATATCATAAATTGATTGATGCAGGTCCACCTGAGTTAGAGAAGCTTGTGATGGATGAGGAAGATAATTTATATCTCATTTATCAAAATACTACTGGGAATCCAATAACCTTCACCATTGGTACTACTACATTACAAGCACCTTACGATTGTAACCTGACCGTTAAATTGGATAAGAACTTTAATTTACTCACCTATAAAGTGAATTACAAGGCAAGTATTTTTGCTCATAAAGTAAGAGAAGGCAAAATGTATTCTTTCGGACGTGTTCAAAAAAATGCTTTCTTTCATGGAGATACCACTTATGTTGAGCACTCAAAACAATCTGTGTATGCTGACAAAGTTTATATAAGTGATTCAAATTTGACTTCACAGCAATCGTCTCAGCCTGACACACAGCATTATCAAGCAATAGTATGTGAAGATTTAGCTTTCATCGGTAATCATTTTTATTTTCTGCTTCCCAATTCTGGATTTATTAAGTGGAGCAACATCAATTCTCCCGACTTTAGCCAATTCCCAACTCCTTTTACCTTTTTGGTAAAGTTTAGTAAGGATAATTTGGTGGGTACGGTTGTAGATACTGTTAAGGGCTTTAGGGAAGTTTATGCGGAAGATTTTGTGCGGATAATGGAAACAGACCGTCAAGGAAATATCTACATGGCGGGTCAATATGCAGGTACGTTGAACTTAGGCAATACTATAACTCCCAATGGCGGAGGCGGTAGCCCTGATGGATTTTTAGCACGCTGGGGCTTGCCCTGCACAGATACTACCGATGCACTAATCGCCCCCGACCGCCCACTAAGCCTTTTGGCAACAGCCGCAACACAGCAGATAAACGTACAATGGCAGGATGCCGCACAATATGAACTCGGCTATGAGCTATACCGCAGCATTGGCGATACCCTACAATGGGTAAAAACCGATACCCTACAGCGCAATACCCAAAGCAAAACTGATGGTAATGTGCAGCAGAGTATTGTGTATTGGTACAAAGTTCGGGCATTCAACAGCGGAGGCTTTTCGTCATGGAGCAATGCAGATAGTGCCGTGATAACTAAAGAAGATACCACAGTAGTGATAGGTATAGAAGAAGTGAAAACCATCAAATACTTAGAGGTGTATCCCAACCCTGCAAATGATAAAGTAACAGCAGGGATCTACACAGAAAACACAACAAGCGGCACAATCAGATTATTAAGTTTAGAAGGCAGAGAATATGTGAACCGAAACCGTCAACTAACAGGAGGTATGCAGCGCGAAACAATTGATACAAAGGAATTAAGCGCAGGTGTTTACATACTGGAAGTGCAGGCAGGCAACAGCCGAATGGTGCATAGACTGGTGGTGATGCGGTAATTCTTCTCTCCCTCCTCTCTTAACTAAAATCCAACATCCCCCTTTGCCACAAAGTCCATTCAAAGCAACCGTCTCGCTTTGCAGATTAATTAACATATAACCTTTAACCGTAAATAGACAGTAGCCAATTTAAGAAAGAGTTACAACCCTTATTGC
>CAZKHZ010000089.1:0-14407 GCA_964552715.1 uncultured Chitinophagaceae bacterium
GTACCAATAGGCACATTGTAAATGTCTTCGTTGCTGCCGTAGTTGCCGCCTGTGCCAATGTTCGTCCAATTGAAAGCGAAAGGTGCAGTGCCACCGTTGATGGAAATTGCAACAGAGCCGACCGAGTCTCCAAAGCAACGTACATTTTGAATTACTTCTAAAGTGATTAAATACTTTGGATTTTGGGAGATGACAACACTGTCTATTGTAGCGCAATTGTTTTGGTCGGTAACGGTGAGGTAATATTTTCCGGCAACAACATTGCTGATGGCTTTGGCACTTGTATTATTGCTCCATGCGTAAATAAAAGGTTGTGTTCCTCCGCTTACAAAGGCTTCAACACCGCCTGTACTTTGCCCAAAGCAATTCACGTTTTGCTGATTGGCAAAAGAAACTTGCAGCGGTGCAGGAGCAGTAAGGGTAAACACTGCTGATTTCTGACAGCCGTTCAAATCTGTTACTAATATATTATAGACTCCAGCAGTAACACCTGTAAGATCTTCGGTGGTTGCGCCATTGCTCCAAAAATAAGTGTAAGGTGGCGTGCCTCCTGCTACTACAATGCCAATGTTTCCAAAGTTGCCATTGCAAAGAATTGAGGACGCTGTGCCTATGATGGTGATTGGATTTGCGGGTTGTGTAACGGTTACAGTTTGTGTAGTTAAGCATCCTTTAATATCTGTAACAGTAACTGCATAGCTGCCTCCTGAAATATTATTCAAGTCTTCGTTGGTTGAAAATGGCGAGCCGTTTTGCGTCCAATTGTAAGTATATGGTGGTGTTCCACCCGCAACGGTTAAATCTATTTTACCATTGTTCAAACCATTGCAAAGCACGTTTGTAACAGAAGTAATGTTAGAGCCTAATAGTGCAGGATCTTTCAATTGAATGGTTGCACCAAATTGCGGAACGGTACAGAAATTGTCTTTAATCTTTACAAAATAAATGCCTTGTGCCAACCCTGTGAAGTTGCCGTTGTTTTGCCAGGTCAGTCCGTTGTTAATAGAGTACTGAATAGCACCTATTCCTCCAGATGCTGTTACAGTAATGGTTCCTGTTGAAGTTCCGCTGCAATTAGGGTCGGTAGCGGTAATACTATTGATAAGAGGCTGCCCAACAGTGATGGTTAATTGGCGATAGCTCCATGAGTTTTGACCGTTGTTTCTGGTGTAAACTCTGAAGGTAGTGGTTGAAGGAACAAAAACCGTTAAGTTAGAATCAGAGAAGCCTGAAATTTGAAGAAAGTTGCCATTTTCAAACCATACATATTCGCCACCAAACACTGCACCGTGTGTGTTGAGTGTAACATAACCCGGCTCGCATAAATGTGTTCTTGTTGACTTTAAAGTATCGGGGCAAGGGGAAGTCCATTGTGTGCTGTAACCCATGCCAACATTGTTTCCGCTACAGCCTCCGCTATAACCTGCATCGCCAGTTTTTGTAACCCCTTTGTAAGCCCATTGATAAGGCGGCACATCGCGAAACTGTAAGATGTTAGCACCGTTCATTTGGTTATCGCAATACTGATCATCGGCAGTGCAGCCGCAGGTGTTGCCCGTGCTGCATGGGCAAGGGCTTTGATAAGAATTACGAAAAGTTCCGGCAGGGCAGGCATTGCAGCTTGCAAAACATACTCCCAATATAACAGTGCCACTGCAACAATCCCAGCAATCGTCTTCCCAACCTAATTGTCTTGTTTGCAAACCGTTTGGCGTCAATGTAAATGCAGGTGAATTGAATGTGCCATAAGTGAAATCCTTTTGCCAGTTGCCACCAGGCATTGCTGTGGAGTATGGTCCGCAACATGCAAAAGTACCATTGCTCCAACTACGTGTGCCGGTGCCAAAAAATCCTGCATTGTCTAAATCGGGAAAGTCGCGCACAAAGCCTTCGTTGTTGAATTCATCGGCATCGGGAAAAATGTCATCACCACTTTGCGCCCACACATTTTCGTAGCGCATGCTGATGCGCATGGCACCGTCTTGCACTTGTGCGTCAGCAAATTTATTGATGATTAAACATGAAAATATAAGTAAGAAAAGTGTGTATTGCTTTTTCATAAAAAAGAATTTATTGTGTCTTAAATAGTTGAAGGATTATTGTTTTTGTTCCACGTTTTTGTGATACTCAGCAACGTTGTATCTGGTAATGTATTCCTCAGGCTTGTATTTGAAATACCAATGCTTTACAGCTAAATCAAAACGGAGATTATCTAATGTTGCATTACCAGAATCGTAGTCAGTTTTTTGCGGCATAGTTTCTTTCACTTCTATCAAAACAAACTGCTCGGTAACCGGTGCATCTACCACAACAGCCTGATGTTCTTTTTTTAATGAAACGAGTTGTGGATGATTCAATAATGCTTCATGCTCTTTTGGAAACAGCTTCATCCAATCTTGCAGTGCTGCATCATACACGACTTCGCTTTTGTTTAAATCGTTGGTAATTCTTGGTGTAGGAAAGTTTGGTGCAAATGCACGCACTTCATTTGCACTTAATCTGGCAGCTTGTATCCACTGCCAATAGCTGTTTTCAAACTTACGCACTTCTACTGCTTGTTGCAAGCCTAATTGTACCCGCGAAGGGTTTAGCATTTTAATTTCAGGAATGGCAAGCAACGCATCTACTTCTGTTGGGTGGCGTTTTTTCCATTGTGTTAGTTTTTCAACAAATTCTTTGTAAGCTTTCACATTGCTTACATCTGTTTTTGGAAAATGCGGTGCAGCATTTTTGATTGCTTCAGGCTTAAGCTGTGCAAAGTCAATCAATGCTAACCAACGGTCTTGTTGTCTAAAATTTTCTTGTGCCACAATCGAGGTGCTAAATACAAAAACACCTAGAAGTAATGTGTAAACATGCTTCATATATCGGATTTATTTTGTGTAAATATAGGAGGGGTTTTCGCAAAAAAAAGTTTGTGGAATTTTTATCATTGATGGGTAATTAAGATTGTGGTTACAGTCTTATCATATTCAACCTTAATTTGAATTTACCGATAAGCAATACTATTCTTACACCTTCATTAATTATGAAAAAAATATTTGCCTTCTTCAAACTGATTCGCTGGTTCAATCTGCTGATTACCGGAGCCAGCCTTTTACTGTTTCACCATTTTGTTATAGCTGCGAACATGAAGGTGATTAACCTTACACCTACACTTTCTTTCGCTGGAGTGCTGTTGCTTGCATTAAGTGTAGTGAGCATCATGGCGGCAGGCAACGTTGTCAACGATTACTTCGATTTTGCACAGGATAAAAAGTATAAACCCAACAGCACAGTGCTTGGTAAACTCATCTCGTTGGATCAAGCTATGTACATCGTTTTTGCTTTGAACGCACTTGGTATAGGTTTGGCTTTCTTCCTTGCCTGGAAAGTTGAAAGTTTAAAACTGGCGAATGTGTTTTTACTTACTGCTATTCTACTTTGGCAGTATTCTGCTACCCTGAAAAAGTATCCCTTGATTGGCAATCTTTTAATTGCTGGGCTTTGTGCTTTTGTATTTGCTATTCCAGTGTTGTTTGAATCGCAGTTATTACAGCCCGGTTTTAATCCTGCATTAAAGCAAATTGTGATGCTGAATTTGCAAGGCTATGCGCTGTTTGCATTTCTAACCACTTTAATTCGTGAAATTTCAAAAGATGTGGAGGATATGGAGGCAGACGTATCTACCAATCACAAGACATTGCCTATTTTGATTGGCTTTAAGGCAACACGCTTTGTAGTGGTGATGTTGGTGTTGTTGCTTTGTGTTGCCATCGGTTTGTTGATGTATGTGTTCTGGAATGGCGGGGCAAAAAATCACTTTTGGTATGCTGCACTCTTTCTTCAATTTCCAATATTCGTAAATGTATTGCCATTGTTGGTAGCAGAGCGCAAACTTGACTTTAAAGTGCAAAGCACCATAATGAAAGTGGTAATGGTTTTTGGCATTGCCACGCTGCCGCTTTTTCATTATTTCTCTAAATAATTTTTGATGCCTAATATCATTCTTGCGTCCAATTCACCTCGCAGAAAGGATTTGCTTTCTATGGCGGGAATTCAATTTTCTGTTCAATCAAAAAATGTGGATGAAAACCATCCTGACAATGCTTCGTTGCAAGAAATTCCTTTGTTGTTGGCACAAAAGAAAGCGCACGCTTTTTCAGCAGAAATTACAAATGAGGATATTGTGATTGGCGCAGATACGGTGGTTATTCTCAACAATAAAATTTATGAGAAGCCTACCGACAGAAACGATGCAATCAGCATGTTGCAGGAACTTTGCGGCAATACACATACTGTGGTAACTGGTGTTTGTATTTTTTCAAAGCAAAAGGAAGTGAGTTTTTCAAAATCAACACAGGTAACTTTCAATCAACTTACTACAGAAGAAATTACCTATTATGTAGATAATTTTAAGCCTTACGATAAGGCTGGCTCTTATGCTTGCCAAGAATGGATAGGGGCTGTAGCTATAAGTAAATTTGATGGAGATTACTTTAATGTAGTTGGCTTGCCTATAAATGAAGTGTATAAAGTTTTGAAGGTGGATTTTGGAATGCACTTACCCAATTGCTGATTATTTTAAAACTATTATAAATCTCTTTTGCATGGTACGTTGAATATCTCTCTATTCGCTCCATGAAATATTTGTTTGTTCTATTGGTCTTTATCTCACTTTCTCTTTCTGCTCAAAATACAGAATCAAAACACCTTAAAAATATTCGTCAACTTACTTTTGGTGGCGATAATGCAGAGGCCTATTTTAGTTTTGATGGTAAGTTTCTTTCGTGCCAAGTAACCAACCCAAAGTGGAATGTTCCATGCGACCAGATTTATGACTTTAACATAGAAAAGGCGGTTAAGGATTCTACCTACCGCCCGCAACTTATCAGCACAGGTAAAGGAAGAACTACTTGTTCTTATTACCTTAAAAACAACAAGCAAATTTTATATGCCTCTACACATCTTGGAGGCGATGCCTGTCCGCCAACACCAGCACCTCGTGAAGACAAAAAATACCTTTGGGCAATCTATCCCGAGTTTGACATTTTCGTTGCCAACAAGAAAGGAAAGATTCAACAGCAACTTACCAATTTACCTGGCTATGATGCTGAAGGCACAGTTTCGCCTGATGGTAAAATGATTGTGTTTACTTCCACCCGCAATGGTGATTTGGATTTATACACTATGAACGTTGACGGTAGCAATGTGAAGCAGATAACTTTTGGGCTAGGTTATGATGGTGGTGCATTCTTCTCACCCGATAGCAAGCGGTTGGTGTTTCGTGCATCGCGCCCAAATACGGATGAAGAAGTAAAAGAATACAAGGAACTATTAGCGCAGAATTTAGTGGCTCCCACCAACATGGAAATCTATACTAGCAATATAGATGGCAGTGAGTTGAAGCAAGTAACCAAACTGGGCAAAGCAAACTGGGCTCCTTTCTTTCACCCTTCAGGCAAAAAAATTATTTTTTCATCTAATCATCATTCACAACGTGGTTACGATTTTCAATTATATATGATTAATGAGGATGGCACAGACTTAAAGAAAATTACTACAGAAAGTATGTTCAATGCTTTCCCGATGTTTTCGCCCGATGGTAAACGATTAGTATGGAGCAGCAATCGCAACAACGGAGGAACAAGAGATACCAATTTGTTTATTGCTGAATGGATAGATTAATTTGATGATTAGTTGATTTGAAATTATGAAAATGAATATAAAGAATTTATGGATGATACTCTTGCTGTTATCATCAACAATAACTAAAGCACAAAGTGTAAGCACCGAAAACCTCCGCAAGCACATATACTACTTAGCAGATGATAAACTGAAAGGGCGCGCACCTGGCACGGCAGGCGAAAAGAAAGCTGCAAATTATGTAGTAAAATATTTTCAGGAGTATGGTATTGAGCCAAAAGGCAGCAAAGGTTATTTCCAAACTTTTAAATATAGGCAATCACTGAATCCGCATGATACCGCTTCGCAAAAGGGCAAGAAGTATATAGGTAAAAACATTGTAGGATTTTTGAATAACAATGCCGCAACTACTGTTGTAATTGGCGCGCACTACGACCATTTAGGTGATGATGGTAGAGGCTCGTCATTAGACAAAGATCCAAAAGGGAAGGTACACAACGGTGCAGATGACAATGCCTCAGGTACTGCTGCTGTTATTGAATTAGCTCGACACTTTGCTACCAATGCAATTAAAGAAAAGGTAAACTTTCTCTTCATGTGTTTTTCGGCAGAAGAGGCAGGTTTGATTGGCTCAAAGTATTTTACTAATCATCCAACAATTGAACTAAACACTGTCAGTTTTATGTTCAATATGGACATGGTAGGCAGGTTAGTTGATTCAACAAAAAAACTACTTGTATTCGGCACAGGAACATCAGATGTTTTTGAAGATAATTTGAAGGCTTTAAACAACAATCGTTTTCAATTGGTGATGGATTCCTCGGGTGTGGGTCCATCAGACCAAACATCTTTTTATTTAAAGAAAATCCCGGTGCTACACTTCTTCACTGGGCAACATAGTGACTACCACAAACCAAGTGATGATGCAGACAAGATAAACTACCAAGGTGAGGCTAAAGTGTTGGAATACATGATTGATTTGATTGAAGATTTAGCCAATCAGCCCAAACTTAAATTCTACGAAACGCGTACTAAAGATAGCGGTGCAAAATCAAGTTTCAAGGTTACATTAGGTGTGATGCCAGATTATGGCTTTCAAGGAAAAGGCTTACGTATAGATGCCGTTAATAAGGATAAACCCGCAGATAAAGCAGGCTTGCAAGCAGGAGATGTTGTAATAAAAATAGGAGATAGTACTATCGAAAATATTTACGATTACATGAAAGTGCTATCGAAATATACCAAAGGTGAAACGGTAGATGTGGAAGTATTGAGAGGCAGTAAACCTGTAGGTGTAAAACTGACTTTTTAGTTCCTATTCAACTATAAATGTTGCGAGTGGGCTTTTGTTTACGCCTATCAATTGCAACTTGTTGCCAATAATATTGTAGCTCTTTGTTTGCTCCAAAACTTTGTTGAATGTAGTTTCAATTTCCATGTTTTCGCAAGCCATCATTGTACTCATTAGTTTGCTAAATTTTACACGATTATTTTCTGTAATCTCATAAGGTCCGGCAATACTATTGCAGCCAGCAAAGGCTACTATGCGGTTGTCTGATGCTCTTAGCTGTATGAAAAATGGTTTGCTTTTATCTGCATTCACAGGTATTTGTTTACCCATCAATTCTTTTATTATCCATCGGGTTTCGGTAATAGGCAAGTTGCTTATTGAAGCAGTATTTGAACCTTGTTTTTTCAATACATTGTAGTCCTTAATTCTATCTCCGTTTGCATCTAATGGAATTAGTGCATTTTCTCCAACAAGATATTTTGCTGGTGCATTTTGAATATCTTTTAATGTGATTTTACTGCCTTCTTTATTCCATTCAAAAGTACCTTCTTGTGGAAATAGTTTTGCTGACTTGGTGATGTGTTTCATTTCAACAGCATAACTCAAATCTTTATTTAAAGTGATAGTGGTTTGCTTGCCATCACAATCTTCGCAAGGCAGTGTGCCAGTGTAAGTGCCTTGCCAGTCTAAGGAGTTGAAACTGTTGTCAGGTATAGATATAGCAACATTTGTGGTATCTGACTGAGCATTAGTTTTAGCAGAGCCAACTTCATCTTTTTGCGTAGATTGATTGCAAGCATTCAGCAAAAATAGCGCAGTAATTATTAGACTTCTTCGGAAATTCAATTTTTTAGATTTTCCTCCCTCTGAATCTCCCTCCGAAGAGAGATAATTGGATGAATTTGCGAAGAAGTCTATTGATAAAATTCCTTTGGTCATGGTTCAGCTTTTATTGATTTAAGTATCGTTCTTTTATCACCTTCAAATGATGCAAGTTGTGTCCCGCAATCATCCAACCCATTGCGCGGGCTGAATTTTCTACACCATTTGCCACAGCTTTAAAATCAAGCATTTCATTGTTCATGTATTTGTATAATGAGATTGAAGCTGCACGCACTGTTTGATATTCTGCTAAAATATTTTTGATGCTTCTTTCACTCGTGTTGGCATTGGGTGCATAATGATTTTCATCAAAACCCGAAAGTGGTGTAGCATCCCTGCGAGAAAAGCGCAATGCGCGGTAGGTAAAAATTCTCTCGCTGTCTATGATGTGTTGCAAAACTTCTTTTACGCTCCACTTTCCCTCGGCATAGCGAAAGTTTGCTTGCTCCTCTTGAATGGAATTGATAAGCGTAGTAGTAATGTTTTCTAACTCAATAAAAGCATTCATTAAATCTTCTTCAATTACTATGTTGATGTAGTAGTGAAAGTACTTTGGCGCATCGGTAAGTATTGGTTTGGCTATCATACTTAATTGAGTTGAGGTTGTTCTGGCGCCACGTTACTATCTACCACACAATCGAAATTTATAGAGAATAGCGAGTCACCAGGAATAGAAAAGTCAACCCGTCCTAGTTTTAGTGAACGGTCGTTATAGCTTTTCCTTAAAAATTCGCCTACTACAGGTA
Source organism: uncultured Chitinophagaceae bacterium (assembly GCA_964552715.1). Classification (GTDB taxonomy): domain Bacteria; phylum Bacteroidota; class Bacteroidia; order Chitinophagales; family LD1; genus UBA7692. The sequence goes on from CAZKHZ010000089.1 coordinate 8,545, forward strand.
AAGCTGCGGTTGCGCCCTGCCCTGTGTTACCATGTCTGAAACGGACACTTGGTTGCTCGAAACCTACCCAGCATCCTGCTAATAATTGTGGAGTAAAGGCAATAAACCAAGCATCTGCATTGCTTTGTGTGGTACCTGTTTTGCCTGCTAGCGGCATTTGCAAACCATGGCGGGAGCGTAATCTTGCGCCAGTACCTTTGTTAATCACACCTTTCATCATTTCGGTGGTTACATATACCGTCTTTTCATTCAAAACTTCCTTTTGGCTTGGGCGAAACTCTGCAAGTTTGTTACCCTTTTTGTCTTCAATTCTTGAAATAAAAAATGGTTTGCTGAGTGTGCCCGCATTTGCAAAGGCGGTATATGCTTCTGCCATTTCAATTAATGAAATATCACTCACTCCTAAACATAGTGCAGGCACTTCATCCAGTTTGCTTTCGATACCTAATGTGCGACACATCTGCACCAATGCTTCAACACCAAAGTCCTTCATCAATTGGGCGGTGATTCTGTTGTCGGAAAACGCAAGACCGTCTTTCATCGGCACCATTTCGCCTTCCTGCCATTTGTCGGTTCCTGATGGATTCCATGCGGCATCTACGCCTTCAAACTGTGGTGCTAAATATGGAATCAACGTGCAAGGTTGATAGCCGCGTTCAATAGCCACAGCATATTGAAAAGGTTTGATGGTAGAGCCTACTTGCCGCTTAGTAGTTTTCTTTACATGGTCTAGTTGAAAGTAGGTAATGTTTGGTCCGCCAATCCATGCTTTAATTTCACCAGTGCGCGGGTCTAAGGCAATGAACCCAATTTGTGCAATTTGCAAATAGTATCTAAGCGAATCCAAAGGACTCATCACCGTATCTTTTGTGTAACTGCCATTATCGCCCTGATAACTGAATACGGACATTTCGACTTTGGCGTTGAATATTTTTAGAATTTGAGCTTCGGTTTTCCCTTCAGCTTTTAGCGTTATGTAACGCTCGCTTTGTCTCATTGTTTTTTCCAATAAATCAGGATTTGCGCGCGAACCTGTTTTCCAAGGTTCTTTACCTGCCCACTCCTTAAAAAATACATCTTGCAACCAAGCTAAATGAGGGCGTGTAGCTTCTTCGGCATACTTTTGCATGCGCGAATCAATGGTGGTGTACACGCGCAATCCATCTTTATAAATATCCCACTTAGTGCCATCTGCTTTGGGGTGCTTATCACACCAAAATTTTAGTTCTTGTCGCAGGTATTCTCTAAAATATGTTGCCGTGCCTTCTCTAAAATCGGGGTTGTGAAAGTTGAGCTTAATCGGCATTTTAATGTAGCCATCCAATTGCTTTTTACTAATGAACCCAGCTTTGCTCATTCTGCGCAACACTAAGTCTCTGCGCTCTTTTGCCAATGCTGGGCGCAGGCGAGGGTTATATAATGAAGGTCCATTTAGCATACCAATCAGCATTGCGGCTTCCTCTACATTTAAGTCTTTACTCTTTTTGTAGAAGTAGGTAAATGACGCTGTATTAATACCGTAAGAATTATAGCCAAATCCAATGGTGTTGAGATAGATGTTTATGATTTCATCTTTTGAAAAAGTGCGCTCCAACTTTGCCGCCAACACCCATTCTTTTATCTTTTGAAAAGTACGTCTGATAGGATTGCGGTAGGCGCGTTTGTGAAAAAGATTCTTCGCTAATTGCTGCGTAATGGTACTTCCACCTCCCGCATCTTGCCCCAGCAATCCAGTTCTAATAATAGCGCGAAAAAGCCCTTTCAAATCAATGCCACTGTGGTTGTAAAAACGCTTGTCTTCAGTTGCTACCAATCCTTGTATCAGAAAGGGAGAAAGCTCATCGTAACTAATTTCAATTCTGTTTTCGGTAAAGTACGTGCCCAGCACTTCATAGTCGGAGGAATAGACAGTGGTGGATGCATCATTGCGCGGATTTTGGATTTCATCCAAGTCGGGCATTTCGCCCAACAAACCATAATTGACGCCAACAAAAAAAATCGCAACAACGCCAATAAAACTCCACAACAGAATTTGAGTGTATTTAAACACCGAATAGAAATCTTTTTTGAGCCGCGGCAGTTTCATGTAATTATTGATACAGCGCAAACCTAAATAATTGCATGGTTTATATGGAATGTGTTTTTGTTGAATCAGCTACTTTAAGTTTTTATTTATCCTATCGGAGTATTTAAAGTGGTTTGGCTTAGGGTTGACGAATAAATAGTTTTTACACAATCGCAGTCAATTAGTTATATCAAAAAACGGCAATGTCCGTTCAATTTCTATATTTGCGCCTCATTTTTTGGGAGTAACCCGCAAAAATTAGTCAAATTCAAACACAATGCAGCTAAAAGGAGTTGTCCGTTTTTTTACGATTGTTATCACACTCGTTTGTATTTACCAGTTATCATTTACCGTTGCTTCGCGCTTGGTTGAAAACAAAGCAGAAGCCTTTGCCCGCGCTGCTGTTGGCACTGTTTCGGCAGATTTGAGTGGACAAAGAAGAGTGGTTGTAGAAGACTCTTTGGAGCGCGAATTTCGCAAAACACGCAGAACTTATTTAGACAGTATTCAGAACGAAACTGTATTGAATTTAGGTATTGTAAAATACAGCTATAAAGATTGCCGCGACAAACAAATCAACCTTGGTTTAGATTTGAAAGGTGGTATGAACATCGTTTTGGAGATTTCTGAAGATGATGTGTTGAAAAAATTAGCTTACAACACTAAGAACCCAAGCTTTAACAAGGCAATTGAGTTAGCCGTTAAAAAGCAAACAGAAAAAGAGGGCGATTTCATTACCTTATTTGGTGAGGCTTATGGCGAATTAACCAAGGGTAACGATAAAGAAAAACTTGCCGGAATTTTTGCTCCTATAGAAACTTATCAGGGTAAAATCAATTACAACACAAGCAATGACGAGGTGTTGAAAATTCTTAGAGCCGAAATGAAAGCTGCTATTGGCAACACTTTCAATGTATTGAAAACTCGTATTGACCAATTCGGGGTGGCTTCTCCAAACATTTCTTTGCAGGAAGGTTCAGGTAGAATTACTTTGGAATTGCCGGGTGTAGATGATCCTACTCGTGTGCGCAGAATTCTTTCTCAAACTGCTCAATTGGAGTTTTGGGATACCTACGAAAACGAAGAGGTTATCAACTATTTAGACCAAGCTAATACTGCTTTGCGCACGCGCTTTGCGGTGAAAAAAGACGAAGTAGCAGTTGCAGATTCTACTAAAGTGGATTCATCAACTGTAGTTGAACCTAGTACAGATGCAGCATCTATCCTTTTGGGTGATGATACTTCTAAACGTGCAGTAACACCTGACTCAGCAGCAAAAGCAGCCGCAGATACTTCTAACAAAAATGTAAATCCATTATTTGATGTTTTGTACCCATCTGTATATACAGAGGGACAAAGCCAAAAAGTAGCTGAGGGACCAATTGTTGGTCGTGCAATGGGTAAAGACACCGCAAAGGTTAACAAGCTATTGGTGTTGGAAGAAGTGCGCAATGTGTTTCCGCGCGATCTTCGTTTGCTTTGGGGCAACAAGCCACTTGATTCCGAAGGCAATGTGTTTGCGCTATATGCTATCAAACGCAACCCTGCTGCTGATGAAGCGCCACTAACGGGCGATGCGATTACAGATGCAAATCAAGCTTATGACCAGTTCGGTATTCCAGAAGTGGATATTACAATGAATAGCCTGGGTGCTTCGAAATGGGAGAAAATGACCGATGCAGCTTTTAACGGTGATGTAAACGGAAAAGCAGTTAAAAAATGTATCGCCATTGTATTGGATAATCGCGTTTACAGTGCGCCACGTGTGCAATCAAAAATTAGTGGTGGTCGCTCACAAATTACTGGCATCAACGATTTAGAAGAAGCGGTGGATTTGGCGAACATCTTGAAGAGTGGAAAGCTAGAAGCTAAAACTAAAGTTGTTGAAGAGCAGGTTATTGGACCATCGCTTGGTAAAGAAGCTATTCGCTCTGGTTTGTTGAGTTTGCTATTCAGCTTTGTGGTAGTGTTCTTGTTTATGGTGGCATACTACAGTGGTTCGGGTTTGATTGCCAACATCGCTATGATGTTGAACTTGTTCTTGATTATTGGTGTGGTTGCTTCTATTCCGGGAGCTACGTTTACTTTGCCTGGTTTGGCGGGTATCGTATTGACCTTGGGTATGGCGGTGGATGCCAACGTTATCATTAACGAGCGTATTCGTGAAGAGCTTGCAAGGGGCAAGGGCGTTCGACTGGCAATAGAAGAAGGTTACCGACATTCTTACAGTGCCATCATTGACGGTAACTTGACGACCATGGTAGTGGGTATTGTGTTGTTGATTTTTGGTTTAGGACCAGTAAAAGGTTTCGCAACTGTGTTGGTAATCGGTTTGTTCACTTCATTGTTTACTGCGGTTTTATTCTCTCGCTTGGTGTTTGAATTTGCTTTTGCTCGCGGTTGGGAAGTGAAATTTGGTAACAGCGTTACCATGAATCTTTTCAAAAACTTCCACTTCGATTTTATTGGAAAAAGAAGAATCTCTTACACAGTGTCGGGTATTGTGTTGGCATTAAGCCTTGCATCTTGCATTTTCTATGGTTTCGACCTTGGAGTAGATTTTAAAGGTGGAAGAAGCTATGTAGTTCAGTTTGATAAAGATATTACAACCTCTGAAGTTATTGAAGCAGTAGAAGCCAAAATAGGAGGTGTGCCACAGGTTAAAACTTATGGCGCGGCAAACACTGTAAACATCACCACTGCATACATGGTAGATTCGCGTGATGAAGCTGCTGATAGTTTGGTTTTGGATGGTGTGTATGAGAGTGTGAAGAAGCTTTACACTGCTCCTGTAGATAAGGTAACTTTTGAAACCAACTACGTTAAGAGTTCAGTTAAGATTGGCGCAACAATGGCAGATGACATTCGCAGAGGTGCCTTGTGGGCTGGCTTGTTTGGCGTGTTGGGTGTGTTCTTATACATCTTGCTTCGTTTCCGTAGAGTGGAGTATGCCGTAGGTGCAGTAATTGCCCTTGCACATGACCCAATCTTGGTTTTGGGTATCTTCTCTGCATTCCGCCACTTCATGCCTTTCAGCTTAGAGATTGACCAGCACATTGTTGCGGCAGTGCTGACGCTAATCGGTTACTCGGTGAACGACACGGTGATTGTATTTGACCGTATTCGCGAATACCTTGGTTTGTACCCAACCCGTCCGTTGATTGAAAATGTAAACAGCTCTATCAACGATACTTTGAGCCGTACTATTATGACTGCCGTTACGGTGTTCTTGGTGGCTGTAATCTTGTTCATCTTTGGTGGCGAGGCTATCAGAGGCTTCTCTTTTGCATTGATGATAGGTGTTGCAGTTGGTACATACTCTTCAATATTTGTTGCTGCACCAGTTGTGGTTGACTTAATGCAACGCAAGGCTAAAAAGGCATAAAATGTCCTTAGCATAAAACTTTACAAAGGCTGTCTCGAAAGAGACAGCCTTTTTTTATGGTTCTATGAGAGAAAATAAACTTCTTCGGAAATTACCAGCATTGTCTGTAGGGTAAGACTTAGATGAGCTTACAATAATGCAATTTCAGAAGAAGTATTATGCAAAATAGGCACCCAGTTGTCCATTTGTGTTTGTTATATTGGTAATTTCCTCACTAATAAGTATAATTTATACACTTAATTTACAAAATTACTTTTTAAAAACATATAATTACATAATTAAAAATATAAAAGTGTTGTTAAAAAGTAATATTTCTATATATATATTATAAAATTCTATTTTAATTAATGCAAATTAGTTTATCATAAGTATTAATTCTTTTCATAGAAGCATAATTTATTAAAGTAATATAC
>CAZKHZ010000090.1:0-14277 GCA_964552715.1 uncultured Chitinophagaceae bacterium
GTGGTTAAATGATACGGATAGCTATCGGGAGTGGTGGCAGACAGTTTAGTGCTTTGAAATCCGCTTCTTCGCAGCAGCGTGTCCTGAAAGGCACTCTGCGTCATTTACATAAGCAGAGTCGGCTGCGAACAAATCTATCATGCCATCTAAAGCACGCTTCGACAAGCTTACCGTCTTTGGCGGCACAGGCAGGGCAACCGTCTCTTTCTTGTTGTGAAAGGGTTACTTCACATACTCTCAGTCTGCTAAATCATCATGAATGTGTGATACTTGGGAAATGACACGAGATAGCTTCATACCTAGCTATGACGTATTGGTTTGGTGAAACGACAACGTCACTGCTAGGTACGAAGCAGTCTGATTTTTCTCATCAGCAATGGCGCAAAGCCTAAGTTGCACTTAATTTATTGCCCCAATTCGCTTTTATATTCTTCTATTTTCGCTGCATGGATATTTCATATATTTTAAATCAATTGGGTGAAGAGCGCGGCAAATATTTCCATTCGGTGGCACCACCAATTATTCAAAGCAGTAACTTTTGTTGCAACACTGTAGATGATCTTCGTTCGGCAATATTGAATGAGGAGGGGTATCATCTATACACACGCGGCAATAATCCTACTACAGAAATTTTACGCAAGAAGTTAGCTGCCCTAGCAAATGCCGAGGATGCATTGGTGTTTGGCAGTGGCATGGCTGCAATGAGTTCTGCGGTGTTGAGTTTGGTGCAAGCGGGCGACCATGTTATTTGTCAGCAGAATCCATATAGCTGGACGAAGAAACTTTGCGTAAAGATTCTCGCCTCATTTGGCATCACTTACACCTTTGTAGATGGAACATCTAATAGTGAAATTGAGCACGCGATTCAGCCAAACACAAAACTGATAATTCTTGAAAGCCCAAACACTTTTACGTTTGAATTGCAGGACATTGCCTTTGTTGCCAAGCTTGCCCGCAGCAAAAATATCATCACGGTTATTGACAATACTTATTGCACATCTATCGGGCAGCGATGTATTGAAATGGGAATAGATTTAGAAGTGCATTCTATGTCGAAATATTATTCGGGGCATAGCGATGTGGTGGCAGGGGCGGTGATTGGCTCTAAGGCACTTATCAATAAAATTTATTACTCGGGCTTGATGAATTTGGGCGGTATTCTTTCGCCCAACGATGCGTGGTTGGTGCTGCGTGGTTTGCGCACTTTGCCCATTCGCTTAGAGCGCGTTGGCAACACAACAAAAACGGTTGTGGAATTTCTTGCTGCGCATCCCAAAGTTGAAAAGCTTTTGTGGACCCATCATCCTTCTTTTCCTCAGCATGAATTGGCATTAAAACAAATGCAATGGAGTGGCGGTTTATTCTCAATAATTTTAAAGACTGCCGATACAGATGGCGTGGAGCGTTTTTGCAATCAACTGAAACATTTTTTGATGGCTGTAAGTTGGGGTGGACATGAATCGTTGGCTTTTCCTGCTTGTGCCGGTATGCCCAAGGGTAACTACAAAAGCCATGTGCCGTATAACTTGGTGCGCTTGTATTGTGGCTTGGAGGATGCCGATGTATTAATTAAAGATTTAGAACAGGCTTTAGAGGAAATTTAAGATATAAGATTTTTTGATTTGAGATTTATGTCCCTACTACAATTGAGGAGATGGTATAGGATGAATATGAGAAATTTGTTGTTTTTACTGCTGCTATTTTTTGTTGATGAATTATTTGCGCAGCATAAGGTTTATAATAATCTAAGTGAGGCATTTAAGCAAGCCGGTAAAGTAAAATCCATCAACCTTGCACGCCAACAAATTAGTTCGCTGCCCGATTCATTTTCACGCTTTGTGCATCTTGAGCAATTGGTGATTTCTGATAATAACTTCACAAGTTTTCCCGCAGTTATTTTGCAATGCAAGAAGTTGAAGAAATTAGATGCGGCAGCAAACAAGTTTACAGAAATACCTACTTCGCTTGCTGTATTAGAAAACCTTGAAGAATTATCTTTTGCTTACAATGATTTAAAGACTTTGCCTAAGGAAATTTGCTTGTTTAAGAACTTGATAAATTTCAATGCTTCAAACAATTCCCTTGCTGCATTACCCGAATGTTTTTCATCGCTTGTAAAGCTGTCAATTCTTGATTTCAGCTACAATAACTTAAGCAGTTTGCCTGATGTTATCATCAAACTTCCTGCGCTTCAAACATTGGATTTGGGTTTCAACAAAAAGCTACAGATTCAAAAATTGGAGCAAGATGCCATGCCTAATTTGCGCATGTTTCAATTGAAGGGCACATCGGTAAACGATGCGCAAATGAAGATGATGAACTACGCAATACCTGATTGCTTGTTGGTGTTTTAGAAATTCAATTTGCGTTTTCAACTGATACTACATCATTGATTGAAATTTAGGGAAAAGCGAAGTTGTAGTAAATCGCGTAGTCGAACATCCCACTTTATTTTTATTTTGGCTTCATGACCGAAGCGCTATTACAATACATCTGGAAGCTACGCTTGTTTAATGCCGAAAATTTGGTGACCAAATCGGGCGAGGCTGTTGAAGTGATTCATCAGGGTTTTCACAATCACGATAGTGGTCCCGACTTTTTGAATGCAAAGATTAGAATAGGTAAAAACACCTGGGCAGGCAATGTGGAATTGCATGTAAATGGAAATGAATGGCATCAACACAAACATCAACAGGATGATGCATACAACAATGTGATATTGCATGTGGTGCTTGAAAGCAAAGAGGATTTTGTAACAGCAAACAACGCAGCAAAAATCCCCTGCCTTGAATTGAAAGGTAGAATTGATGCGCAACTATTGAGCCGTTATGAGGCATTGATGCGAGCAGCCACTTCCATCCCATGCGCAAATTCAATAGGGCTTGTGGATTCGTTTGTGATTGATAACGTTATTGAACGGAATACCATAGAAAGGTTAGAGCGAAAAGTAAATGCAATTGTGGCACTATTGGATGCGAGTAATGGCGACTGGGAGCATACTGCTTGGCAAATACTTGCGCGCTATTTGGGCAGTGGTGTAAATCGCGATGCCATGGAAAATGTAGTGAAGCAAATACCTGTTTCGGTGTTGTCGAAACATGCGGATAGTGCTTTGCAAATTGAGGCAATAGTGTTTGGCGTATCGGGTTTGCTGAAGGGAAATTTTGCTGATGAATATCCAAGGCAATTACAAAAGGAGTTCAACTATTTGAAGCGGCTGCATTCTTTAAATGTTTTGGAGCTGGGTGTATTTAGATGGGCAAAAATTCGTCCGGCAAACTTTCCTACAGTGCGGCTTGCTCAGTTAGCAGCAGTAATGCTGAGTGATGTAAAAATTTTCTCCCGAATGCTTAAATGCAATTCTTTAGAGGAAATTAAAGGTCTGTTTTTAATCAAGCCTAATACTTATTGGAGAAATCACTATCGCTTTGATGAGCTTGCAGAACAAGGAGTAGAAAAGATTGGCGCAACAACCATTGACATTATTGCTATCAATGCTATTGTGCCCTTGTTGTTTGCTTACGGAAAGCACAAAGGCGAGGAATCCTTTTGTGATAAAGCGCTGGCTTTGCTTCAATCTATCAATGCAGAAGTAAATGTGATTACTAAAACATTTCAAGCATTTAATATATCGGCACAGTCGGCATTTCAGTCTCAAGGATTAGTGCAACTCAAGCAGAATAGCTGCGACAATTTTCTTTGTTTAGAATGTGGCATTGGCAATGCAATTCTGAGGAGTTAGTTATTCAGGTTATTGAATCCGAAGGCTTTCGGGAGAAAGGAATAATGGAAGATTAGAATGTTGGAATAATATACGCCCTCTAATCTTCCGATATTCCAACATTCCCAACACATCAGAGTTGGTTTGATTATAGTATGTTATTTCTTCCATTCAAGCTAATATTTATCACTTGTTGAATCGCTGAATCCTTTTAGCTTCGCCCCGCTTTTCAAAAAATAAAATTACATAAACATGAAAATTACAGTAGTAGGTGCAGGAGCGGTGGGCGCAACCACAGCCGATAACATCGCACGCAAAGAACTTGCAGAAGAACTTATTTTATTAGACATCAAAGAAGGTTTTGCTGAGGGCAAATCCATTGATATGATGCAAACTGCAGCCTTGCTTGGTTTTGATACAAAAATTAAGGGCGTAACCAATGATTATGCTGCCACGGCAGATACAGATGTGGTGGTTATCACTTCAGGTATTCCGCGCAAACCGGGCATGACGCGTGAAGAACTTATCGGCACCAATGCTTCTATTGTAAAAGGTGTTACAGAAAATATTTTGAAGTATTCGCCAAATGCAATCATTGTAATAGTGAGCAACCCTATGGATACCATGACTTACCTTGCTTTGAAAGCAAGTGGCGTGCCTAAGAATAGAATCATCGGCATGGGTGGAATTTTGGATAGCTCACGTTTCAAATTCTATTTAAGTCAAGCATTGAATTCTTCGCCTAACGATTTACATGGTGTGGTTATTGGCGGGCATGGCGATACTACTATGATTCCTTTAACGCGCTTGGCTACGTTGAATGGTTTGCCTGTAAGCAATTTATTGAGCGAAGATGTATTGAATAAAGTAGCTGCTGACACTATGGTGGGCGGTGCCACACTTACTAAACTGATTGGTACTTCTGCATGGTATGCCCCGGGTGCTGCAAGTGCTGCTTTGGTAGAAAGCATTGTGCGCGATGAGAAAAAAGTATTCCCTTGCTGTGTGGCTTTGGATGGTGAATACGGACAAAAAGATATTTGCCTAGGTGTACCTGTAGTATTAGGTAAAACAGGTTGGGAAAAAATTGTTGATTACAAATTGAATGCTGCTGAACAAGAAGCCTTCAACAAAAGTGCTGATGCTGTTCGCAACATGAACAGTGTGTTGGATACTTTAACGCTGTAATCGCTTTTGATTGATGTAAAACAAAAATGCCTCCGACTAAAATCGGAGGCATTTTTGTTTTTATGGAAGATGCTGCTGAGGAAGTTTTGTTTTCGCAGGTTGAAACTTATCTTTATACTAATTCAAAAAGGAATGTATGATAGTGGTTTTAAAACGGGCTGCTACAGTTATGCAGATTGAAACGCTAAACAAACGTTTGCGCAGCATTGCTTTGAAGAAAAGATGAATGCCAAAAATTTATGCGGTACCATCAAATTGAAAGAATCTCCCTTAGCCATTCAGCAAAAGTTGAGAGATGAGTGGGTATAGAATTGCATTAAACACCAACATTATTCTTTATCTGCTTGCAGGTGATGAAACGTTGGCGGAGTTTTTGCAGGATAAAAAAGGATACGTTTCCGTTATCACAGAATAAGAGTTGTTGGGCTATTAGGGCATTACTTCAAAAGAGCACAACCAAATAAAACAGTTTCTTGAAAGCTGAGCCATCATTGATATCAACGAAGAGGTTAAAAGCATTTATGTAGAAATAAGGAAAAAGTATTGCCTCAAATTAGGCGGTACAATTGCTGCGGCAACCGCGCTTTATCTCAACCTCCCTTTTATCACTGCCGATAAAGACTTTAGCAGAATCGAAGAGTTGCAATTAACTCAGCATAAGCCCGAGTAAAACTATGTGAAGCTTAGTGTCAAAGAAGATCATCAAAACTCCCCAACCGCAAATTCACCTTCCCATTTGGCTATTACAACTGCAGCCAAACAATTGCCGATAACATTAACCGAAGTGCGCGCCATATCCATCAATTCATCAATGCCCAAGATGATAAACACAGGTTCTACAGGCAGATTGAAAGAGGCTAAAGTGCCTAACAGAATTACAAGCGAAGCGCGCGGTACACCCGCCACCCCTTTTGATGTCAGCATCAAAGTAAACACCATTGCCAACTGTGTGTAGATAGGCAAATCAATGCCCGCAGCTTGCGCCACAAACACAGCCGCTAATGAAAGGTAAAGTGTGGTGCCATCTAAATTGAAACTATAACCCATTGGCAACACAAAGGCAACAATTTTGCGCGGCACACCAATGTGTTCCATTGCCTTCATTGCCTTTGGTAATGCAGCTTCGGAGCTTGTGGTTGCAAAGGCAATAGACACCGGCTCAATGATGGCATGTATGAATTTCTTAATTGGCACTTTAAACAGCAAGGCAATAGGCAACAACACAAACAAAAGGAAAAAGGTAAGTGCGCCATACAGCGTAAGCAGCAGTTTTGCAAGGTTCACCAAAATGCCCAAGCCCATGTGCCCCACGGTGTAGGCAATGGCTGCACCAACTGCTATAGGTGCAAAGTACATTATCAACGCAGTGAACTTGAACATTACCTCACTCAAACTTTCGGCAAAATGCACCATTGGTTTGCGGAACTTTTCATCGGCAAGTGCCGTAGCTATACCAAATAGAATGCTGAACAAAACTATTTGCAACACAGCACCTTCCGAAACAGCTTTGGCTATATTTTCAGGAAAGGAATGCAGAATAACATCTTCAATAGTTTGCTTAACTACTGGTAAAGATTCCTGCCCACTTTGCGGAGGCAAATGAATGCCCTTACCTGCTTGAGTGATATTGATGGCAGCTAAACCTATAAACAATGCAAGGGTGGTTACAATCTCAAAATACAGAATGCTCTTCCAGCCCATGCGCCCCACTTGCTTAATGTTGGAATGCCCAGCAATGCCTACCACTAGCGTACCAAAAAGCAGTGGTGCGATGATTGTTTTAATCAGCTTCAAAAAAATCTTGGAGAAGATTTTGAGGTGTTGCGAAAACTCGGGGAAGTCGTAGCCAAGTTCCACACCAATTAACATGCTAATCAGTATCCAAGCGGTTAGGGATTTTCTTTTGTAGCCAAACCACAGTAGCGGAACAATAGCAAGCAGACGAAGTGCAATGAAAATCATACGCTGGCGAACATAGTAAATTTGACTTCTTCGGAAATTCAAATTTTAAGATTTCCCTCACTTCAAATCTTCCTCGCGATGGAGATAATTGGATGAATTTCCTAAGAAATCTATTCGTTATTTCTGTCTGCCTTCTTCCCACTCGGCAGTTTTGGCTGCTAAATCGTTGGCTAAGTTTTTCACCGCCTCTTTTACAAAAGGATTGCCTGTGGCGCGGTGATAAGAATCGGCAAAGCTCAACATCGTTTGAAAGAACTGCGCGTGCATTTCATCGGTGGTGATATCCTTTGTCCAAAGATGAATGTTGAATGAAGATTTGTCTATCACATCCCAAAGCGAAATCATCATACTTTTGCATTCTTTCAATTCGTTGTGTTGCGAATCGGTAGCCTGCCATTTTATGCTGTGCGGAATATTGCGGTCGTCTAATGTTACCTTGAAGCGAATTTCAGAATTCTTCATTGTCAAATTTTAGGCTGCGAAAGAACAAGTTAGTGGTTAAGAATCCGAATTTTATTTTTCACTACCTATTTACACACCTACATAGTCTTTCAAATATAAATAAGGCGTGTTCAGCATTCCGTTTTTGGCGATGGTAGCCAGATCAATTACTTCGCTATCTCCTTTAAGAATTTTTGGAATCACACGGCTTATCAGCATGTTGCCAAAATCTTCCGAAGCATCGCGTGGCAGTTCGTTGGGCAGGTTGCCAATTGCCATTACATCAATAGAGTCGGGCGCAAATAACTCAACAACCTTTTCGGTTAGCACATCATAACCATAATAAGGCTCGGCAATGGTAGATTCTAACAAAGTGCTTGGAATGGAAGCATCGGGGGCAATGTCGCAGGTAATGTCTGCAATTTGGCTGATACAGAAATCTGGCTCGCGCATTTGCGCTTTTGTAAAAAAGGGCGGTATTCTTTTATCCCAATAAATGCCGTTTATCAGCATATCCGTAACTTTTGTAAAAGGATAAAAGGCACTCTTATATAATGTAGGGTTGGCGTGATAATCTTTGGTATCAAATTCATCATGCCCTTCGCGATAGAATAAATGCTTGCTTTCTAACTGTGTGTAAACAGGCTCGTCAAATTGCCTGCGTAGCATTTCGTGCGGCTCTACTTTTTTAATACCAATTAGATCAAGCAAAAAATCTGCGCCTTCGCTTACGCGCCCTGTGCCAGTGAGCACAATATTCAAGGCAGGTAGTTTTACTTTTGATAATTCCTTTTGTGCTTCGGCAAAGTTGTGGCATTCGCTCATTTGCTTTATGCTGAATTGCTTTGAGCGCATACCAATCATCCTAATGGCATGATAGCCGCCTACAATTCCCGCCCATCTGCCGAAGGCGATAATTCTTTTTCCTTTATCATCTTTCAAGCATTCGTAATCAATAAGCGTGCATTTTTTTTCTAAAATGGTTTGCAACATCTTTTTGTTTTTGTGCTGCGCCTTGATGGTGTGCGAAAAAAACAAATAGGTTTTTTCATCTAACAAAAATTGATGCGGAATTTCTTTTACGCCAAGTAGATAATCGCAGCCGCTTAAATCTTCGCGCACGGGAACGCCCTGATAGCGATACTCCTCGTTGGTATAGCAGCGATATTCACTAGGCTGCACGGCAATCCACAGTTCAGGATGCTCTTCCATCAACCTGCGACATTGCGATGGCGTAAGCGGTACCCGATTATCCATCGGTGATTTTTCTTCTCTCAGTATTCCAATTTTCATGCTTGCAGAATGTACTATTAGTATTACTTCACCAGCATCACCATCCCTTTGCGCTCAATGTTTACGCCATCGGAGGCAACAAACTGGATGAGGTAGCCATAAGCACCCATTTGCACATCGCTACCTTTTTGAGTGCCGTCCCAACCTAGGTCGGGGTCGTTGCTTTCAAACACTTTTGCGCCCCAACGATTCCAGATTGTCATGCTGTAGTTTTGTGGCGAACCGAAGATGATTGTTGGTTTAAAAATTCTGTTTACACCATAAGGCGCAAAGGCATTGGGGATGTAAATAATTGGGCGATGGTCAATACAAATTTCGTTTGAAAAACTACTGAGCGTGTCGCGATAGACCCCCGGCAAGTCAATATCATACACGGCTTCTATGCGGTAACAAAAAAGCCCTTTATCATCTAAGTAAGGTTGAAGCGAATCGCTGAGTTCGTTTGAGCCGGGTGCAAATGTTTTGATAAGCTGATAGCCTTGCCCTTTGTTGCGATACAAATTCCAGTAAAGAATAGTAGCTCCATGCGCCACAAAATCATTCCATACAAGATTCACCAAATAATAGTCGAACAACTCCCCGCTGATGTGAACGGTTTTGATAGAATCAACCGAATTGAATTTTAAGTTGCAGCTATCTATGGCACGCACTCGGTAGAACAGCGCATTGTTTTGAGGTACAGAAACCGAGTCGGTATAATCTTGTTGCTGCGTAAGTGGCGAAGGCACCAAAAACTGTTTTTGAAAATCGAATGTGCTGCCATTGCCGCTCACATCCACCTGATAATACAACAACTCTGCTTGCGGGTCGGTAAGCCATGATAGGCTCACTATATTATCTAAACCAACGGTGGCGTTTATCAGATAAATGTAATCGGGGCTTTGCACAATAGAAGGCGTGAAGCACTGATAATTGGAATGCGAAGTGATATTGGTATCTGCCCTGCTGATAGCTTCTACGGCAATGCAAAGTGAATCGCCATCATCAAAACCGCTGTAAGTATAAGTTTGCACGGCACTATCTACCCGCGCAAATTCAGTAAATGGGCTAAGGTTTTTGCTGACAATAATCCTGTATTCTTTAACGCCTTGAGACCAGTTTTCGTAACGCGTCCAGTTCAAGTTAATGCTGCGCTCGCAACTAGATGTTTTGTACGAAAGAAAAATGGTGCTGTGCCCTGCGGTGTTGAATGAACTGATGCTGCTGCAACTGTCGGATGCAGAAATGGTGTAGCGAATGGATGCAAGACTTGGGTTGGCTCCGTTATCAGTATAAGTTGTGTTGAATCTGCCCTGCACATCTATTATCGGCACGGCAATACCTGGCAAATAATAAATGCGATAGAAATCAGTTTGTGGTGCAACGCTCGCCTGCCAGTTAAAAATAACACTGTTGTCTGGCTGCACATCTACGTTAATAATTTGGGGTGTGGGAGGCGGTGCATTTTCAATCGTGTCCGATTGCGCACGGGTAAAGCCGGGGCAATTGTAATCGGCTTCCATATAATAGAACCATTTGGCACCACCGCTCAGGCGATTTACATCTACATAGCTTTGTTGATTTTGGCTAGCAACTGTGGCAACAAGCGCGTAGGGACCAGATTGGGTGCTAGAAACATAAATGTTGTAACCCACAAAAGCACCGCCACAGGGCGTGGTAGGATTGGTCCACGAAAGCACCACATTGGAACTTACCGCATTGTTGGCTACACATTGCAAATCGGGCGCAGGAATCACCTGTGCTTTTGCAAAAGCAAACAGCAACAAAAGCGGAAATAAAATTAATTGCTTAAACATAAGAGCGCGCAAATTAAAGGATTCATTCTAAGTGTTGTGCGTTGCATTGATATTTTGGTGGAATGATAGAATATTTAGAAGGATGGAATAACCCAACTCTTTTTGGTTATCCTATCATTTAGTTTCATCATTAATTTTGGTTTAACGTTCAGAAGGGTGGAATATTGGAAGAACCCGACTCTTTTGTTTATCCCAATCATCTAGTTTCTTTGGTAATCTATGGGTGAGCTTGGAATGATGGGATACCCCTTCTATTTTATATCGTTTCATCATACCAACATTCCATCGTTCCGCTTTTCCATCCTTCCACCACTCCATCATTCCATTTCTTCTTCCACCATTCCAAATATTCCAACATTCCATTTCTTCTTCCATCATTCCATCATTCCACTATTCCAATATTCCAGTATTCCATCCTTCCACTATTCCATCCTTCCACCCTTCCACCATTCCATTTCTTCTTCCAACATTCCATTGCAGCTTCCCTTCTCTCAACAATTCTTCTACTTTCACTTTTAAACAAAAAACAAAAGGTTATGGAAACAAATTGGTTAGTCGTTCTCGGAAGCGCATTAATTCCGGTATTAGTTGGTATGATATGGTATAACCCAAAAGTGTTTGGCAACGCATGGATGCAGGCTGCTGGGCTTAAGGAAGAAGACCTTAAAAAATCCAACATGTTCATCATTATGGGGCTTGTGCTTTTGCTGAGCGTGTTTCTTTCGGTTGGTTTGCTGTACACGGTGGTGCATCAGTTGCACATTTTTGCATCGGTAAACGCTGTGCCGGGTTTTGAAGACCCCACTAGCATTCAAAGCAAAGCATTGGCTGATTTTTTTGATTTAGCCAAAGGCAATTTCAGAACTTTCAAGCATGGTGCTTTGCATGGCACTATGGCTGGCATCACATTGGCTTTGCCTATTGTGGGCATCTCTGCGCTGTTTGAAAGAAGAAGTGCCAAATACATTTTTATCCACGCAGGTTACTGGATAGTTTGCTTTGCCTTGATGGGTGGAGTGATTTGTCAGTTCTCTTAATTCGTTTTTATTTCAGAAAACATAAAAGGCATTCAGCAATGGATGCCTTTTTTGTTGGGTATGAATCTGCGATGGATTTTTGGAAAAGGAGACCTTTCAGCAAAATGCTAAGGTACAATTGGCATTAGCGCCAAAGGTAGGGCTTGCGGATACACCATAAATAGAAAGCGCAGGTATTAGAAAATATCTAAAGCCTGCGCTTGTTTTCAAACAAAATGTTTGAAAAATTTGCTGTGCAGCAGTATTACTACTTCTTGATTTTAATTTCGGCAGAGCCGTCTTTGATCTCAATTTTGGTGCCATTGCCACCATCTTTTGTTTCCACCTTGGCACCGTCTGGTCCAATGCTAATTTCAGTACCGTTTTAAGGTGCTTTTGTTTCCACCTTCCCCACTTCCGTTTGTGTAGGTTCAGCAGCAGGAGCAGCCTCAGCTTCAACCGGTTTGGTTTCTGTGCAAGACACAAGGATAGCGGTAAAACCTACTACAATTAATTTTTTTATGTTTCTCATAATTCTAAGCTATCATAATTACGGGGGCAATGGCACTTTCCCAACTTTAGTTTGCTGTAGTGCTATTTAAAACAACTTGGGGCGTAGAAGGAATTGTGCTACCTAAAGCAAAAGCTATGCTATAGAAAAAACAATCCCTACCAAATTTCCTCCTCCCCTCACCTCTTTCCTTTCTTCCTCTTTTTTCGCTTGAACTGTTGGTCGTACTGCTTCACTTTTTGGTGAATCAAATGGAGCAAATCCTGTAGCGTGATGCCATAGCGTTTCAGTATTTTGAATAAGGTGCTCAGCTTCATGTCGTTACCATAGCGCATTAGTTTGCAATAATGCTGATAGTCTATGCCGGCTTCGGCAGCAACTTGGAGTTGCGACACGTTTTGCAAATTGTCTGATTCAAGCAGAATGCTTCTAAGTTTTTTGCGGAATTGGTTGGTGTCCATAGTCCGAATTGATTTTGTTGGGGCTAATTTAAAGTAGAAAATTTTTATATGCAAGTCGCGCGATATTTTAAGCATACATCAGTTTTTTTAAATCGTGTTGCAGCACGATTTGCTAAGCAGGGTTTGCCAATATCATTGCCAAAGATTTATGAATACATCGTTCATTTTATCTGCGCAGTTCTTAATTTTTTGAGCAAATGGAAACTACTGAACGGAGCCGGAAGCAGCCATAAAAATGGTAGCAGCAAATCCCCTGCGCAGTTCTGCCCGGGCAGAATGCCTCCAATCAACTGATTGGAGTAGTACTTAGCGAACGCAATGGCTCCAATCAAGTGATTGAGCCTGTTCTGCCCGAACGGAATGCCTCCGATCAAGTGATTGAAGCCGTTCTGTGCGGACGGAATGCCTTCAATCACTCGATTGAACCCGTTCTTCTCGGGCGGAATGCCTTCAATCAGTTGATTGATACCATTCCAAAGGAAAATAATACCTCCAATCAGTTGATTGGAGGTATTCTGATGGAACGGAACGCCTCCAGCAGTTGATTTTAACCATTTGTTAACAAAAAATGAGCTGTACCGGCTTGTATTTTTTCATTTAAACATAAACAATCATGGAAATCTGGATTCATCTGAACAACCCGTTTTACAGTGTTACCACAAAGAGCAGGCGCAAAATGCTATTGTTGATTTCTGACCACACCAGTGGTTTAGAATCGATGGCAACGGTGCCCGAAACTACGATGTACACCCGCACGATACCCATCAAAACAGAATACTCGCTGCTATATTCCAAATGGAGTGCTGCCAATGCGCGTTGGCAGGGCGAAACAAGGCGCATGGAGGTGAAGCTGACAGAGTTGAGGGGCGATAAAATCGAATTTTGGGATATTGAAATTCAGCGTGTGTTCCGCCAGAACAGTAGCGATTATATTGCGCTACTACCCAACAGGCGTGGACCTTTTCAAAAAGGTGCCTATGAAGAAATTATAAACGAGGTACAGTCTTTGGCTTTGCGTCTGGCAGAGTATTCGCCAAACGCCATTTTGGATGTTGTAAAAGCAGAGGTGGAGGATTTTTACACTTCTATTTTGGGTATAAGAAATGTGCAGGAACAAAAAGAACAACTGGTGGGTCTTTCCAGCGACCAATTGGAAGCCGGGCGCATTGCCTGCGCAGTGGTGATGTTTCAAAACCTTGGTTTATTTATTGACGCCTATCCTCAAAACCCTGCGGTGATAGAGAATTTTTATGATTTATCGCTGATTCAAAACACTACCGACAATACGGAAGAATACTCGGGCTTGCTGGAGCCTAGCGAGCAGAAAAATGTGGTGAACACAGGCATTACGCAACAAAGTAGATTGATTATTAAAAACACTGGCGATGCAGCGTTTGCCATTGCCATAGAACCCACACCCGATAGCATGGGAGCAGATTCACTTAACCTAGCTGCTGGAGCGGAAATAGACACTGCCGACTTTCCGGAAGGCTTGCCCAACTTGCCAGCTTATTTCCTAAACATGCGCAACGAAAGTGCTGCTATGCAAGCTAGTTATCTGGTGATTGTGGTGAGCTAATACGATTGACTTTTGGTGTAAAAAACCATTGAAACATACGGCAGCAACAGACGGAAGTTTGTTGCTGTTTTTTTTGTGGGTGGGGGTTTGCCTCAACCACCGTCAGGGTCTGCAACCGCTTACGGGGTTTCGCCACCCAGCCGATGGTCGCAGACCTCGGACGTGGTTATTGATTTACAGGCTTTCTCCATCAAGACTTTCCAAGTTTTTATCCCGATAGCCATCGGGGTGGAAAGTCCTTTCAATTTGGAAAACTCCACAAAATACATTTACATTTATCGTAAAATAAAAACAAGCACATGCAACATC